>JBDSAR010000337.1:0-3361 GCA_039922035.1 Chthoniobacteraceae bacterium | reverse complement strand
TTTGCGCGTTCATGGATCAGCAGCGTTGGAATGCGGGCGACGCGATCATCAGCGCGAGGCCGTCGCCGCTTTTCAGCCATGCGTCGCTCTCCTCGGCGCGCGGCTGGCGACCGAGCAGCGTGGCCATGAGGCCGACATCCGAGCCGATGCGCGCCTGCAAGCGAGCGCGCTGGATGCTCGTGCCTCCGATCTGATTGTTCGCAAGCGCGAGTGCGAAATTCCAGCGCCACAGCAGCGTCGCACGCCAGTGTGCCGCGGCTGCGGGGTAACCGTCCGGCGTCGGCCAGCGGAACGGCATGTGACCCATGCGTTCGAGGTAGGAAAGCAGCGTGCGGTCCGCACTGGTCGAGGCATTCGTGGCGCGCAGCGCTGAGACGATGAAATGGAATGGCCTCTTGAGTTTCATGCCCGCACTCGCGCCAAACTCCGGCGTTGCGGACAGCGCGAGCAGCGTCGTCCTGATGTCACCACTGCTCGCCGTAAATGCGGAAGCGACCATGTCCACCGCAGTCTGCGGCGGCTCGTCGGCGATGAACCGTACGCACAACTTATGAGCGATGAACCGTGCGGTGCTTGCGTGGCCGCAGATGATCCCGATGACACGATCAAGATCGCCTTTGCCCAGACCCGCGGGGATTTCCCGGCCGAGCACGTGCTTCGCGCCGTCGTCGTGCGCCTCGCGGCGGAAGATGACCGCTGCACGATCCGTGAGCGGCGAACTCAATGCGCCCGCGTAGCCGTCGTCCTTCCGCGCATGGATCGTCCAGCCGGTGAGGCAGCGCGCGACTTCCATCACGTCCTGCTGCGAGTAGCCGCCATGGACGCCGAGCGTGTGCAGCTCCATCAATTCGCGCGCGTAGTTTTCGTTCGGCTTGTCGCCGGGCTTGCGCTTCACGTTTGCGCGGCCGTCGAGATACCATAGCATCGCGGGGCTGAGCGCGGAGGCGCGGAGAAGCTCTCGGAAATTTCCGAGCGCGTGCTTCCGGATCACCTCGGCATCGTCGGTCGTCTTCGTCCAACGACAGTCGCCCTTGCCGGGATCGATGTTGAAGTGGTCGCTCCAGAATTCGCACATCACCTCGAAGAGCTGGCGCTCGCTGTAGATCGCGCGCAGCAGCGTGACCCTGCGTAGAATCGGCGGCAGCGCCTCGGCATCCTCGTCGTAGTGCTCGCCGAGCGGCTCGTAGCCCACGTCGCAGAATCGCGCGGTCGCGCGATCACAGAGTGAATCGTCGATTTTTTCCGGCTCGAACTGCTCCTCGATGAATGCCTGCACACCCATCTCCGTGACGCGCGCGTGATCGCCGGGACCAGCACCGAATGTGAGCCGGCTGAGTGCATGCGATACAGGATCAATTTCGCCGGCACGCGGAGGATTCAGCGGGCGATCCATCGAACGCTCGACGCCGACGCCCGCAAGCTGGCCCATCTGCGTGAACCAACCCTGAGTGCTGCGGAAAATCGCCGCGCTCAGCGCGATCGTGCCCGCGCTTGCGGCGATGAATTCGCGTCGCGTGGATTTTTTCACGGCAGCGCCGGAGCGGGAATGCCCGGGTTTTCCGACGCCGCGGATTTCCACGGCTTCGCGAGCAGGAATGCGCCGAAGCCACTCGCGAGGCCCGCATGCAGCAGGAAGCCCCAGCCGAGGAAGGGCGTGATGAACACAAGCGCAAGCATCACGCCGCCACGCAGGCATTGCTCCCAGCGGGAGGCGCCCGCCGAGAGGTTCCGCCCGATTCGCATCGCGAGCCCGGCGGTGCCGGCGAGTGCGATGAGGAGCGCGAAGACACCGCCAACGATGACCGCGATACGCGGCGGCACGGGGAGTTTTGCGGAGTTCAGCAGGAGCAGGAAAATGGGGCCGTATGTCACGAGGCCGAGCAGGAGCGCGCGGATGGGACGCTCATCGTATTGCCTCACGATGGCGGACGTGGCTTTTGGGAACATGCCGCCCGCCACGAGCCAGTGGCCGAGGAGGATCAGGAAAAGTGCGGCGTGCAGGGAGAGGAAAAAAAGGACGTTTCCGGTGTAGGGCATGGGCGGGTGTTTTGCCCATGAGACGCCGGCCAAGGCGCGGAGGTTACGCGGCGATTGCGTTCAGCGCGATCCGATCAGCGCGCGATAGTGCGCGAGGTAGTCGTCCACCATCTTCGTGTGGCTGAAACGTGACTCCGCTTGCGCGCGGACTTTGTGGCGGTCGAGTGCGCGCGCTTTTGCGACGAGCGGCGCAAGTTCGGCGGGCGCAGGTGCGGTGAAGCCGGTCACGCCTTCGTCCACGACTTCCGCGACTGAACCACGGCGCACGGCGAGCACTGGTGTGCCGCACGCCATTGCCTCGATCATCACGAGGCCGAATGGCTCGTCCCACTGAATCGGGAAGATGAGTGCGGCGGCATCCCGGAGCAGCGCGACTTTTTGCTCGTGGTTCACGGGACCGAGCCATCGGACGCGTTCGCCATCAATGAGCGGCTGCACTTCGTTGCGAAAGTAGGCTTCCTCGGCGGCGTTCTGCGGCTTGCCCGCGAGGACGATCGGCAGATCGGCAGCTTGCGCGATGCGGATGGCGCCGAGCGGGTTTTTCTCACGCGACATGCGGCCGAGGAAGCCGAGGGATTTCCCCGACTTGAAAGATGCGTCATAGCGCGCGAAGTCCACGCCATTGAACACGACGGTGAACTTTCGCCCGAGCCGCGACGATGCGGCGGCGACCTGCGCGTGGCTGATCGCGACAGCTTGCGCGCGCGGGAAATTTTTCAGCGCCCATTCGTCGTCCGCGTGCGGGCTGGTATGCAGCGTGAAGGTGCAGGGCGTGCGCATCGCCGCGGCGAAAGGCAGCCATGCGGGCGGCAGGTGGCAGTGGACGATGTCGAACTCGTCCTGCGCCGCGAGCACAGCGGCCATCGCAGCGTTCATGTAGTATTCGTACATCAGCGCATCGCCGCGCGACATGAGTTCGCTGAGATTCACCGGGATGATTTCGCGCAGTTTTGCCGCAGTGCGGCAGTCGCCGCTGGCAAAGAGCGTCACGTCGTGCCCGCGCGCGACGAGTTCGTCGCACAGCAGAGCGAGGAGCAGTTCGATGCCGCCGTAGGTGGACGGAGGAATCGGCGTC
Organism: Chthoniobacteraceae bacterium; assembly: GCA_039922035.1. Lineage (GTDB taxonomy): Bacteria > Verrucomicrobiota > Verrucomicrobiia > Chthoniobacterales > Chthoniobacteraceae > SXWH01. Next base: position 249 of record JBDSAR010000337.1, on the reverse strand, counting down.
CAGAGCGGGGCGACTTGTGCGATGCGGAGCTTGTTTCCGGCGGGAATTGGCATATTTACGGCGCGCACATGCTAGACTGTTTTCACTTTGCGCCAACCCTGATCGCCGCCCTCGCGCTGGCGGCATCCACTTTTGCCCAGGAGAAAACGGAAGCGGTGCCACTGAAAAAGTTCACGACGGCTGCGGTTGCTGATTCTGCGCCGAAACCTCCTGCGACGCTGCCCGTCGAGGCGAAACCAGCCGCGGCGG
>JBDSAR010000336.1:0-4157 GCA_039922035.1 Chthoniobacteraceae bacterium | reverse complement strand
GCGTCGGCGGCAGGCCCGTAAGATCGTAAGTCACGCGGCGCAGCAACGTGCGGCGATCCGCGTTGGGTGCGGGCTTCACGCCGGCGGCTTCCATTCGGTTCAGCGTGAAAAGGTCCACCTCGTTCCGGGTCCACGCCTTGTCGCGGACCGCAGGAAGCGCCGGCATTTTCACCGGCTGAAACGCCCAGTGCTTGCGCCCTTTTGCAAAATCAATCGTGACCGCCGCCTTTGCAGGCTCGGCCTTCGGTTCCTCGTTGCGCGGATCGGGCGCGCCGAGCTTTACCCATTCGATCAGGTCGTTCACCTCCGCCGGTTCCAGCGCATGCTTCGGCGGCATCTGCAGGCTCTTGTCCCAATAGCGCACGGCCGAGATGAGCAGGCTGTCGTCCGGCTTCCCCGGCACGATCACCGCGCCGGATGCGCCGCCCTTCATCCACCCCACACGCGAATCCAGCCGCAGGTCGCCCTCCTGTTTTTCCGCGCCATGGCAGTCGCCGCAGACATCCGAAAGCAGCGGGCGGATGCGACGCTCAAAAAAATCGATCCCCGGTGCAGGGGCTGCCGCTGTGGCGACCACGCACGAAAGCGAAAGCAACAAGGCGGCGGAAAAAATGGGGGTTCGGATTCTCACTCCAAATTAAAAGGCCGCGAACGTGCCCGCTCTTAGCCGGAACGGATGCCCCGGGATGGCATCACGCTTTTGCATCACTCCGCCGATAGGAGTTCACACCGGGCCTGAAAAGGTCGCTGCGCAACTTCGTTCCGAGCCCCGCACCCGCGGGCAGGTGCGCCTTGCCCCGCTCGATCACGGGGAGCGTGTCCACGAGCTTGTCGTAAAATGAGCGGATGTGCGCGCGGACGGTTTCCTGGAAGACGACGTTCGTGGACGACGCAGCGAGGTGCAGTCCGGCGAAGAGCGTGAGCGGGCCGGTGCAGTCGTGGATGGTGGCGGGAATGTTGAAGGTCTGCGCGAGATCGATCACGCGGCGCGTCTCGCTGATGCCGCCATTCCATGTCGGATCCACCATCGCGTAGTCCGCGGCCTGCGCCTGGAGCACGGCGAGGTATTCCTTGCGGCCGAGGAGCATTTCACTCGCAGCGATCGGCAGGCCGCACTGGCGGCGGAAATCGGCGAGCGTCGCGACGTTGTCCACGCGCAGCACGTCCTCGAGCCAGAGCGGTTTGATTTCGCGCAGCGCCTCCGCGATCCGGAGAGCGGCGGGCAGTTGGAAAAACGCGTGGCCCTCGATGGCGATCTCGAGCTTCATGCCGACGCGCTCGCGGATTTCGCGCAGCGGCCTCATGGCTTCCTCGGTGTCGGCCCATGAAATGTGCAGCCCGCCGTTGCGATGTGCGGCCTTGTCGAAAGGCCACATCTTCAGCGCGGGGATTCCCTCGGCGACAAGTTCCTCGGCGAGGTCGCCTGCGGCGAAATTGGACGACCAGTTGTCCTGCAGCGCGCCCGCCTTTCCCACGTCGCCGTAGCCGGGCCAGCCGGGATGGCGCGGGCTTTCCGCACTGCCATGAACCGCTCCGTAGCTCGGGCCGCCGCAGGTGTTATAGATCGGGATCGTGTCGCGCACGGGGCCGCCGAGCAGGCGATAGACGGGCTGCCCGCACGCCTGGCCGAGGATGTCCCACAGCGCGATATCGATCGCGGACAGCGCGCGCATTTCCGCGCCGGGATGACCGAAGGGCGTGCATCGCTCGTAGAGAAAACGCCAGTGTGATTCGATGGCGAGCGCATCCGCGCCGAGGAGACGCTCGGCCATCCAGTCATGCACGAGCGCGGCGATCGCGTGCGGTGTGTAATAGGTCTCGCCGCAGCCGATGAATCCGTCGTCCGTGTGGATGCGGACGAGGACGAGATTTGGCATGATGCCGGCGGGGATGGCGGTCTCGATGGCGGTGATCTTGGGCATGGGGTTTTTGGAAGCGCCGCGAGGGTGTCCGGTTGTCCGAATGATTTCCAGCGGAAGCGACGCATTCGCATGGCAAACGTCGTCCAGAAGATCGCGCGGCGTCGCCGCGCAGCAATGTAGACGAGGTTTCCAACCTCGCGCTGGCGAGCGCAGCGCAGGGCGCGCGAGGCTGGAAACCTCGCCGGCTTTGCCGCGCCGTGAATGCCTTTTGAATCCGCGCGTCTGGGATTATTGATGTGTCCCGTGACTCTTTTCCCAATCAAACGCCGCACCGCCTTCCATGCCCTGGTTTTCCTCGGCATGTCGTCGGCGATGATGGTCGCGACGGCGAAGGAAAGTGCGGCTGACCATCCCATTCCGTGGTCTTTCCGCCCGCTGCAGAACACCGCGACACCGTCAGTGCGCAACGCGGCGTGGCCTCGAAAGCAGGCGGACTTTTTTCTCCTCGCAAAAATGGAGGCGGCGAATGTCGAACCCGCGAAACCTGCCGCGCCGCGCGTACTGATCAGGAGGCTGTATTTTGATCTGCTTGGCTTGCCGCCAAGCCCGGAGGAACTCGCACGCTGGGAGAAGATGATCGAGTCGGATCGCGCGGCGGTGACGCAACTCGTGGAATCGCTGCTCGTATCGCCCCACTACGGCGAACGCTGGGCAAGGTACTGGCTGGATCTCGCGCGCTACACCGACAAGACACCCGACTACCTCGACAGTTCCGCATCGGCGTGGCTCTACCGCGACTGGGTGGTGAAGTCGCTCAATGACGACATGCGCTACGACGAGTTCGTCCGGCGGCAACTCGCGGTGGATCTCATGCCCGGCAGCAAACCGGAAGAACGGCACGCGCTCGGTTTCCTCGGCCTGAGCCCGACGTATTTCAAGGAACTCAAGCTGCCGCCGGAGATCATCAAGGGCACCGTCGCCGACGAATGGGAGGAGCACGTGGACGCCGTCGGGCGCACCTTTCTCGGCCTCACACTCGCGTGCGCGCGCTGCCACGATCACAAGTCCGACCCGATCACCGCGGCGGACTACTACGGGCTCGCCGGGGTGTTCGCGAGCGTGCGCATCACGGACGTGCCCGCGATGTCCGACGAACTCTGGGCACCGGTGGCAAAGGCGCGCGCGGAAGTCGCGACGCTCGAAAAGGAACTCGCCGTGCTGAAGAAAAAGAAGCCCGCACCGGTCTTCGGGGCACACGTCGCGGCGATGCTGGCGGCAAAAATCGCGGACCTGGAAAAGAAGGTCGCCACCATCAAGGAGCAGACGCCGCACTACAATGTGCCGATGGCGAATGGCGTCGAGGACGCGGCGCTCTATGTGATTTCCGCGGGTGAAAAGGAAGGCACGAAGCTCGATTACCACCGTGGCAAAGCGCGCGACCTGGAGATTCAAAAACGCGGCAATCCCAATCAAACCGGCGACGTCGTGAAGAGGCGATTCCTCTCCGCGTTTCCGGCGAAAGACGGCAAGCCGCGCGAATTCACCACGGGCAGCGGACGGCTCGAACTCGCACAGGCGATCATCGAGGACGCCACGCCGCTCACCGCGCGCGTCATCGTGAATCGCGTGTGGCGGCATCACTTTGGCCGCGGGCTCGTGGCCACTCCGAGCGAGTTCGGCGCGATGGGCGAGGCACCGACGCATCCGGAACTGCTCGACGATCTGACTGCGCGATTCATCGCGAATGGCTGGTCGCTGAAATGGCTGCACCGCGAAATCCTCCTCTCCGCAGCGTGGCAGCAGGATTCGCTCGCGCCGAAGTCCGAGCGAGCCGATCCGGAGAATCGCCTCTTCGCACGGATGCCGCGCCGGCGGCTTGATATTGAAGCATGGCGCGATTCGATGCTCGCGGTATCCGGCCTGCTCGATCGGAAATCCGGCGGGCCGTCCGAGCTGCTGAGTTCGGAAAAAAATCATCGTCGCACGATCTACGGCACGGTGAATCGCGACGAAATCGATCCCATGCTGCGCATCAATGATTTTCCCGAGGCGAGCGCGCACAGCGCGACGCGGCCGGAGACTTCCACGCCGCTGCAGATGCTTTTCGCGCTGAACAGCTCCTTCCTCCAGCAGCAGGCCGACGCCCTCGCGAAACGCATCGGGCACGAGTCATCGCAGGCGGTGCAGGAACGCGTGCAGCGCGCCTACTCGCTGTCGTATCAGCGTGAACCGACCGCGCACGAACTCGCAGTGACCGCGCATTTTTTCGAGGGACGCGAAGGCGATCCGAAGGCA
>JBDSAR010000335.1:0-3086 GCA_039922035.1 Chthoniobacteraceae bacterium | reverse complement strand
TCGCCCTGCGAAAGCTTCGCGGTTTGCACTTCGCCCGTCGTGTGCGCCTCGCCGTTTTCCAAGTGCAGTTTTCCCGCTCCTGAAACCGCGCCGTGAATCCCAGGCACGCCTTGCAGGCGAAGCGCCGCGAGATCCGGCGCAGTGAGTTTCCACGCGATTTCGCCGCTGAGTTTCGCCGGATTGAAATTCGGCAGCGGCACATTCAGTTCGCCACCGACGTTCAGCTCCGCGCCGGGCGTCACGGCCGACAGCTCGGAAATCCGGAATACGCCCTTCCCCCATTTTGCCGCACCACGGATCACTGCGGGAGGAATGGAGTCCTTTTCTTCCAATCGGAAAACGAAACCCGCATCCGCTGTGGACTCCTCGATTTTTTCCGGCGCTCCCGAGAGCTTCGCGTGAAAGCTCTCGATCGTCGCGGGCGCGGGCAACTCGATGCCGAATGGCTGAGCCAATTCGTTCAGCCGCACCGCATCGACATCCACGGAGACATCGAGCGCGTTCACCGTGAGCGAGGGTTCGACGCGGAGTCCCGCAGTTCCGCCGCCGGCCTCCCCGAGAAACTCGAAGCCGCCGCGCGGCATCGTGGGCGTGATGCGATTCAGCGACAGCCGCCGAACGATCAGTTGCGGGAAGAGCGGCAGCTTGGCAATCGAGATGCTCGTCTCGTCCGTCGTGAATTCCCCGCTCGCCTTGCCGAAATCCGGAAGTCCGGCGACGTGGATTTTGTCCCACGCGATCTGGCCGGGCTTTCGCTGCTGGAATTCCACGTGAAGGCCGGTGATCGCCGCGATGTCCTTCACCTCAAGGTTCGCCCGCCCGATGGTCACCTGCTCCACCGGCAGGAGCGAATTCGAGAGCAGTTTCCGGAAGACTTCCGCGAACGGTTGGTCCGGCTCACCATCATTCTTCGCCTGCTGCAAAGTGATCACGCCATCGAGCGCGCCGACATCCACGCGGTGCAGGACGTGCGTCCAATCCGAATGAATCGCCTTCCACAGATCGTAGTCCACGGCGAGACGATCGAGCTTCAGCCGGTCCACCGGCGCAGGCCCCTTGCCGTCAGCACGAATCGTGACGTCGCGCGCCTCCAGATGATTCCACAGATTCCCCGCGAGGTGAAAATCGAGCACCATGTGCTCCTTCGCCGCGAACCAGATCGCCACGCGCCGGCCAGCGAAATGCAGCAGCGGACGGTGAAAGACCAAAAGCGCGAGCAGCGTCCAGAGGGACCATCGCGCGATCCGCCGCAGCCAGCCGCGCTTTTTTGCCGAGTTGGGTTCCGATGTCACTTGGGCTGGCATGAACCGCGCAGGCTAGCATCAGAGGACAATTCCGCAAAGGAGGACATCATCGGAGTGATTCGCGGATGGGCTCACCTTTGGCGGTATGCTTTCCGCAAAAATCCGCACGCGCATTTCCCGACAAAATGCCTTTGCACCTCTTGGCCGCTGTGGCATACAGCGCGCCCATTTTTTGTCCGGAAGGAACGCCCCCGAACCGCCGCGGCACGATGATTTCAACCCTGATTCACACAACAAATACCTCTATGGCATCCACAAAGACCGCTAAAAAATCCACCGCCCCCGCAAAGGGCAAATCCGTGAAATACGTTTACACCTGGGGCGCTGCGAAAGCTGACGGCGACGGCAGCATGAAGGCGCTGCTCGGCGGCAAGGGCGCGAACCTCGCGGAGATGACGCGCATCGGACTGCCCGTGCCTCCTGGATTCACGATCACAACGGACGTTTGCACCTACTACTATGCGAACAAGCGCACGTATCCCGTCACGCTGCAGAGCGAGATGGAAAAGGGCGTCGTGAACATGGAAAAGATCATGGGCTGCAAATTCGGCGCCACCACCGGGATGCCGCTGCTCGTCGCGGTGCGCTCGGGCGCTCGCGATTCCATGCCCGGCATGATGGATACGATTTTGAACCTCGGCCTGAATGACCAGACGGTCCTCGCGCTGGTGGCGGCGACGAAGAATGAGCGGTTCGCGTGGGACTGCTACCGCCGGTTCATCCAGATGTATGGCGACGTGGTGATGGGCGTGCAGAAGCGCGCGGGTGAGGATCACGATCCGTTCGAGAGCGTGATCGAGCACCTCAAGGAGGAGCATCACGAGGAGCAGGTGGACGACGCGCACCTCACGGTGGACGACTACAAGGAACTCGTCGTGCGTTTCAAAAAGCTCGTGAAGGAGCGCACCGGCAAGGCATTCCCGAACGACGCGTGGGAGCAGCTCCGCGGCGCGGCGGGCGCAGTCTTTGGCTCGTGGATGAATGATCGCGCGATCGTGTATCGCCGCAAATACAACATCCCGACCGAGTGGGGAACCGCGGTGAACGTGCAGGCGATGGTCTATGGCAACACGGGCGAAACGTCCGGCTCCGGCGTCGCGTTCACGCGCAACCCGGCGAATGGCGCGAACGAATTCTACGGCGAGTTTTTGATCAACGCGCAGGGCGAAGACGTCGTCGCTGGCGTGCGCACACCCGAGCCCGTGTCACAGCTCAAGAAGGCGATGCCGAAGAGCTACGCGGAGCTGATGAAGGTCCGCCAGATCCTTGAGAAGCATTTCAAGGACGTGCAGGACATCGAGTTCACCGTGCAGGAAGGCCGGCTCTTCATGCTGCAGACGCGCAACGGCAAGCGCACCGCCGCCGCCGCGCTGAAGTTCTCCATGGACATGGTGAAGGAAGGGCTCATCGACTGGGAAACGGCCATCCTCCGCAACCCCGCCGATCAGCTCGAGCAGCTCCTCGCACCCGACTTTGATCTCGCCGAGATCAAGAAGGCGAAGATCCTCGCGAGCGGCCTGCCCGCCGGTCCCGGCGCTGCGTCTGGCAAAATCTATCTGAATGCGGATCGCGCGGCTGCTGCCGCTGAGAAGGGCGAGAAAGTGCTGCTCGTTCGCAACGAAACCTCGCCCGAGGATCTTCGCGGCATGATCGCCGCCGAGGGCATCCTCACGGCAAAGGGCGGCGTCTCCTCGCACGCGGCACTCGTCGCGCGCCAGATGGGCAAGGTCTGCATCTGCGGCGCGAGCGGCGTCGGAATTGATTACGACAAGAAGACCGTGA
>JBDSAR010000334.1:0-5031 GCA_039922035.1 Chthoniobacteraceae bacterium | reverse complement strand
AAGTGGTGGAGCGGCTTGGCGTCAGCGAGGGGATCACCACGCTTGATGATTCGCGACTCGCTGGCCTCGACTTGAGCGCTGCGGGCAGGGCGGCGGTGGACATTCTCCTCGAAGACCAGCGGCTTCTCCGTGAGCGCGGTCTGGAGCCTGTGCTCGACTGCATCCATGGCTACCCGCGCGACGAGGAGCCGGAGGTCGTGCGGACGGATGTCTATTCGTGGCATGTGGACAGCGCGCCGGTGGAGGCGGATACTTGGCTCTGCACGTACATCGGGACGACGAGCGAGGGGCTGCGCAATGACGAGGCGCGGCGGCGCGTGGACATCCCCGAGACGCGTGCGGAATTGCTCTCGGCATACGGCGGCGGGGAGGGCAGCGGCTTTCTCGAATATCTGGGCGAGAACTGCTACGACCTGCACTACGCGGCCATGCCGAATGCGCGGCCAGTTTTATTTGGCGTCGGCAATCTTTGGCGCATCGCGACGGCGTGGCCCGGCAGCCCTGTGCCGCCTTGCATTCACCGCGCGCCGGAGACGCTGCCGGGTGACTCGCCGCGGTTGTTGCTGATCAGTTGAGAAAGGCGGAGGCGGACACTCCTGTCCGCCACGTGGACTGCGCGGACAGGAGTGTCCGCGTCACTTTGCCTGTATCGCTTTCGCGCGTGTGATTGGGGTTTGCTCACGGGCGTCTCGGGGGAAACCCCGGGACCAGTCACCAGTCACGAAAGCCGGCATTGCAGTTCCCAATCCGATGCGGGCAAAAGCGAATATCTGGCGGCCGCCGATTGCCCGTGCGCTGCAAACCTGTTTCGCTTTTCCAATGAATCAGCCAATCCTCCGTCTGCTTGCAATCGTCTGCGTCGGACTTGCCGCGATGGGTGTGATGGCGAAGGAATCCAAGCATGCTGCGGCGGATGGTGCGATTGATGTCGGCGGTTTCCACGACGGCGCGCATCACTGGCGGGAGATTCGTGACGAGGGGCGTTTCATCAAGGTGGAGCCGGGCCAGCCGTCGTATGCGCGTACGCAGGTGCGCGAGATTGCGGCGAACATCCTCCTTTTCCAGCGCGACAATGGCGGGTGGCCGAAGGATTACGACATGACCGCCGTGCTCACCGAGGCGCAGGCGTCGAAGGTGGGCGAGACGCGGAGTCGCGAGGACACGTCGTTCGACAACGGCAATCTTCACTCGCAGGTGGCGTATCTCGCCCGCGCCTTCACCATGCTCGGCGAGCCGTCGTGGCGCTTGGCGTGCGAGCGTGGTTTTGATTTCATCCTCGCCGCGCAATACCCGAATGGCGGCTGGCCGCAGCAATTCCCAAAGCCGAAGGATTTTCACGCGCACATCACGTTCAATGACTACGTGACGATCGGCTGCATGGACGTGCTCAAGGACGCAGCGGACGGCGAGGCGCAGTTCGCGTGGCTCGACGCCGCGCGCCGTGAGAAGGCGCGTGACGCGGCGCGTCGCGGTGCGGAGTGCATCCTGAAATGCCAGATTCGCGTGGATGGCAAACTCACCGGCTGGTGCCAGCAGCACGACGAGAAAACATATGAGCCGCGTCCTGGTCGCACGTTCGAACTGGCGTCCATCTGCCCGCAGGACACGACGGAGATCGTGAGGCACCTCATGCGCACTGAAAAGCCGGGCCCCGAGATCGTGCAATCGGTGGACGCCGCGGTGGCGTGGCTGAAAAAAGTCCAGCTCACGGGCGTGCGCGTGGACAAGGTGAAGGCAGCGAAGGAGGAATTTCTCCGCCACTCAGCCGACTACGACAAGGTCGTGGTGCAGGACCCCGCCGCGCCGCCGCTGTGGGCGCGGCACTGCGAAATCGGCACGGATCGTCCCGTCTTTGCCGGCCGTGATGCGGTGAAAAAATACGCGCTGGCCGAGATCGAACGTGAGCGCCGGACCGGCACGCCGTGGCATGGGACTTGGCCGACGAAGTTGATCGAGAAGGAATATCCAAAGTGGCGGGAGAAAGTCGGCCCCGCCAAAGCGAACTGAACGGCACGCATGAAGCCGCGCTCCCGAGGTTGCCTCGATCGGGCGACGGTTTCCTCCGTGAAAATGGTCTGCCGCCAAGTTCGCCGCGGACCCGTGGAAAAAATTGGAAGCACCCGAAACACACAGTCGTGAAACGATGGTTTCGGGCGGCGAATCGCTACCAATCCGTCGGGTGGTAGTCCTTCAGGAATTTCCCCCACACGTGCTCGCCTGTGTTGAAGCCGGCGATGATCGGGTCCACGATCCGCGCTGCGCCGTCCACGATGTCGAGCGGCGGATGGAAGCGGTGCTCCTCCACTTTGCGCGCGGCGATTTGCGCGGGGTCTTCGTCGGTCACCCAGCCTGTGTCCACGCTGTTCATGTGGATGCCGCTGGCGAAGTAGTCGGTGGCGGAGGTGCGCGTCATCATGTTGAGCGCGGCCTTGGCCATGTTCGTGTGCGGATGGCGCGTCGTCTTGAAGCTGCGATAAAACTGCCCCTCGACGGCGGAGACGTTCACGATGTGCTTGTCGCGCTCCGACGTGCGGAGCATGAGCGGCTTCAGGCGCGCATTGATGATGAATGGCGCGATGGCATTCACGAGCTGGACCTCGAGCAATTCCACCGCGGGCACCTCGGCGAGCATGAGCCGCCATGAATTGCGCTCGCGCAAATCCACCTGTTGCAAATCCTGATCGAGCCGGCCTTCGGGGAAGAGGTCCTTCTGCGCGGCGAATTCATCCGGCAGCATCGGCACCTGCGACAGTGCGGCGGCGTGCGTGAGGCCGGCGACTTCCGAGATGCGCTGCTCGGCGAGCGCACGATTTCCCTGACCTTCGGGCAGCATGTGGTACCCGCGCAGGCCCTCGTATGCGCCGAGAAGATGGCGCGCGTTTTCCGGCATCGCGTCGAGCGCCGCGGCCTCGTCCTTCATCATGTGTTCGTAGAAATCCGGAGGACGCCGCACCGTCTGGCACGCGTTGTTGATGATGAAATCCAGCCGCTGCCGTGTCGCGAGCAAGTGTCGGCAGAACGCCTCCACGCTCGGCGTGTGGCGCAGATCGAGGCCGAAAATTTCCAGCCTGCCGCCCCACTCCGCGAAGTCCGGCTCCTGCGCATAGCGCGCCGCCGAGTCGCGCGGGAATCGCGTGCTCACGATCAGATGCGCCCCGGCCCGCAGCAGCTTGATGCCTGCCTGATAGCCGATCTTCACGCGCCCGCCGGTGAGCAGCGCCACGCGCCCGCGCAGATCCGCGGTCTCGCTGCGCTTGCGGAAATTCAGGTCCGCGCCCGCCGGGCAGAGCTGATCGTAGAAGTGATGAATTGCCGAGTAGTCCTGCTTGCAGATGTAGCAGTTCTGCGGCTCGACGACTTCGCGGAATTCCGCGTCGCCCTCCACTTCCACCTGTTTGAAATCGAGCGGCGGGAACGCACTCGGTGTCGTAAAAATTTTCTCCTTTCGCAGCTTGCGGATGCCCGTCTCGGCAAGCTGGCTCTGGTCGCGCGCGAGTTGTTCCGTCTTGCGCTGCCGCGTCTTGGCTTTCACGAGCCGACGGCGCTCCTTCAGGTCCGGGCAAAAGACTTCGCCCGCCGCTTGCACGAGCCGCGTGCGATCCTCCTCGGGCATTGTGGCGAGCAGCGCCCGATTGCCGACGATCCGCTCCAGCAGTTCGACCGCGGCTTTCAATGCTTCCGCGCTCGGCGCGCTGTTCGTGATCGGTTTGGCAGACATGGGACGAAAAGGCGGGGAACTTACATCGGCATCGTCGGCGCGCGAGAGAGAACGTGGCGGTCACACATTTCACACACGACTGAGATCGGCGTGCTCGGTGCTCTGGAGTTCGTCGATTGCGACGGCGGGGGCCTGGACGTGGAGATCAATGCGATCGAGTAGCGGGCCGGAGAGTCATGGCGAGCATCTCGTCAATGTGCTCCGGCGCGAAGTGCGGACCTGGCGCGAGAGCGATTATCAGAACACAACGCGCGTCACTCGCGAACTGCTGCATTTTTGGTTCTAGAACGAGGAGCGCGATTTCACGCAGTCGGTCTTCTTCGCGGAGCAGGAGGCGATTGAAGTCGCGATTTTTCTGAATGAGATCGCCGCCGGTCACGTGAATGTGGGACCACGCATACTCCGCGATCTTGAAGTTGCGCAGTCCTTCACCGGCAGCCTTCCGCGCCTTGGCTTCAAGATGGCGACCGGCACTGGCAAGACCGTCGTGATGGGCGCGCTCATCGTCTATCACTTCTTCAACCGGCTCGAATACCGCAACGACACGCGCTTCGCCGACAACTTCCTACTCGTTGCGCCGGGCATCACCATCCGTGACCGCCGCCGCCGCGCCACCGCCTTCTCGTTCGTTCGCGCAGAGCGAGACCGTCCGTCATGCCGCACCGTGTTGCGCTGCAACTCCCGCCACACCGTACTCCGGTGCCGCCCGAGCTGCCGCGCGATCTCCGCCTGGCTCACCCCCATGCTCCTCAGCGCCGCCAGCACACTTCCTTCCTCCGCATTGATTTGTCGGTCGTTCACCGCCGCCACCATTCACCCACAACCAAGACCTCTTCTTACTCCCTTCATCGCCGGCCCCGATCGCACCAAGACGACCGCTGACGCCTTGAAAGACAACATGACGCTCAAAGCGCAGTGTGTTGAAACCACGTTCCGCGCCGGATGGGACAACAACGCCATTCTCTTCGACATCGTCCGCCAGGAACCCGAGATGAAGCGACTGAACGTCAGCCTCGAGGTCCACAACGGCGACAACGTGGTCATCTCCCTCGAAACGCCGATGCACTCCTACTGCCACATCAAGATCAATCCCGACGGCGTAATCGCTGAAGGCAACCCCGCCGGGAAATGGCAATCCCGTGCCGAAGTATTACTCGGGCGGCTAAACAGATCGCAGTCTCTTTCTTAATCCTAATCCAAATTTCAATCGTTCCGTGGAGGGAGATTAGGATTAAGAATAGGATTACGATTAAGAACATATTGCCAGCGGTTGTGTTGCCGGGTTAATAAAAACCGATCACGGCAGCGATTCG
>JBDSAR010000333.1:0-3516 GCA_039922035.1 Chthoniobacteraceae bacterium | reverse complement strand
CTTCGCGGCATCAGGGGAAGATCACGGGCATCGCGGGCGTTGTCGCGTGGGTGCTGCCAGCGCAGGCGCAGAAGTTCTTCGGTGCGCTCGCGGATCGCACGCACTCGTTTGATCAAGGTCTCGTGCTTGCAGCCTTCCTCCCACTCATCGCAGTGATCCCGCTGTGGTTGTGGTGGGAGGCACCGGCCACTCCCCAAAAAACATCACCATGAACCCAATGCCTTGCACCCGCCGCTCCTTCATTCTCACCACCGCTGCGGCTGTCGCAGCCAGCGCTGCCCCTGCTCCAGCACGCAAGAAGATCGCGCTCATCGGCACGGTGATGTTCAAGAACTCCCACGCGATGCACTTCGTTGACCGGCTTGCGCTCGGCTACGCGTGGGGCGGAAAGTGGCAGCCACCGCAAACCGATCTCGTTTCACTCTTCTTTGATCAATTCCCGGCTGGCGATCTCGCCCGCGGCCGTGCGGAACGTTACCGCATTCCTATCTTCCCCGGCATCGCCGACGCGCTCACGCTCGGCACGGGCAAGCTCGCCGTGGACGGCGTCGTGATTATCGGCGAGCACGGCGACTATCCCGAGAACGAAAAGGGTCAGACGCTCTACCCGCGCTACGAGTTCTTCAAGCAAGTGATCAAGGTCTTCGAAGCCAGCGGTCGCAGCGTGCCGATCTTCAACGACAAACATCTCTCTACGGAGTGGAAGAAATGCACCGAGATGGTCGCGGATGCGAAGCGCCTGAACTTTCCCTTCCTCGCCGGTTCATCGTTGCCCGTCACGCGGCGACTACCTGCGATTGATCTGCCATGGGGCACACCGCTGAGCGAGAGCGTGGCCGTCGGCTACGGTGGTGTGGAGAAGTATGATTTTCACGGACTCGAAACCGCGCAGTGCATGTCCGAGCGACGACGCGGCGGCGAAGTTGGCATCCGCAGCTTGCGGGCTTTGCGTGGCGCGAAGATGTGGGAGCACGCCGCAGGCTTTGAAAAAACGCAGCGCCTCCTCGTGGCCGCGCTCACTCGCAGCCATACGTGGCCCGTCGAAGGCTACCCGCTGGAGCCCGTCAGCTTCGACTGGGCGCGCCGGACTTTTCCAGACGCCTACGCCTACTTCATCGAGCATCGCGATGGCTTCCGCACCACGCTGTTCATGCTGAAGGTGCGCGACTTCAACTACGCGGGACTCAACAGCGAAACGGGCGAGATCACTTCCTGCCAGATGTTTCTGCCCATGCCGGGTTCAAGCTCGACCACCGCCGACTTCTTCAACCCGCTCGTCCATCACATCGAGAGCATGGTCATCAACAACCGCGCGCCGTATCCCGTCGAGCGCACGCTGCTCACCTCCGGCATGTTGCTCACCGCCGTTGATTCGCTGCACCGCGACGGCGCGCTCATCGAGACGCCGGAGATGGGAATTGCCTATACGGTTCCGAAGGAGTCGTTGTTTTGGAAAGACTGAGCCACACACCATGAGCGAAACGAAATACTGGGAGCGGACCGACACGTTCGAGGAGAAGCGGCGCTTGCTCGGAGCGGCGTTGCGCAAGAAGGACTACCGGCGGGCGCGGTCCTGCATCAGAAAAACGCCTATGTCGCGCTCCCGTTCACCGCGGAGGACGGTCCACGGACCTTGAAAGATCTCCGTCACCGGCTCGTGAATCCACTGGATATCTCCGCAGGCGAAGTGCCAAAAGTCGCGCTGGCGAAGTCCTCGCCCGTTCGGCTTGCGCGCCTCGGCGAAGCCGGCGACAGCCTCATCCCGAAACGGGCGTGGTGGGACGCCTTGCGCGACTGCAAAGACGAGCAGTTCTACACCGCCGACATCAACGTCGTGGACTTTGGCCTGGTGTCTGATCCGCGCGTGCGAGGCGGCACCGTCCACGTGCTGATGGCGATGCCGCATCGCGGGCGGCCTCGGCGCGGCTATTTCACCTTTGGTTCCGGTGGCAAATCCGTGCCCGTGCAGCAGCGGCTGATGAAGGTGCCCGGCGTGAAGAAGGTTTTGGTCGGGCAGACTTGGGAGCCGGGATGGAACTCCAACCGGCTGACCGATGAAGGCCTGCGCAAGTTCGGACTGCCGCGATAGGGTGACGATGGAAAAAATTAGCCCTGCACCCTCCATGCACCGTTCTCGTATTCTTCTCACCTCGTTCGTCGTGCTCTTTCTCGCGATCAAAGCGTTCGCGCAAACCCAGCGCAGCGAAACATGGCAGAACAGCTACACCGGCAGCGACGCGCACGGGCCGCACGTGCTCGGCTACTGGAAATTCGCGCCCGGCACGGCGACGGCGGATTCCTCGGGCAAAGGGCACGCGCTCACATTCGATGGGGCACGCGCGACCGAGGGCGGAAAGCGGGACGGCGCGCTCGAATCCTTTCCTGGCATTCCGGTGGAGGACAGGCGGCACGCGGCACTGGCGGCGGCACATCCCGCGCTGTCGCCGAAGGGCGCATTCTCCGCCGAACTGTGGATGAAGCCCGGCGTGAATCTCACCCCGGCGCTTTCGCCTTTCTTGCTGGACAAAAAATACGTCGCCCACACGGACTACCAATGGCGTCTGAGCGCGGCGGACCAAGGTGGCGCGCGGCGGATGCAGGTGTCGCTCGGTTTCGGCGAGGACTCGGAGACCATGCACTCGGAGCCTTTTCAGCCGCGGACAGACTGGCAGCACGTGGCCTTCACCTACGACGGCGCGGGCGAGGTGCGCTTCTTCCGCAATGGCGCGCCGCTCGGCATCGTGCGGAGGCCGGGCCGCGGGCCGGTGGCGCCGGGCAAACACGTTCTTTCCATCGGCGACCGCGTCGGGAGCAGTTACGCGGGCTTCCCCGGTCTGCTGGATGAAGTGCGCCTCTGCGCGCGCGCGCTGGAGTTTCGTCCAGTGGCGGTGGAGTTCCGCGCCGAGCGCCGGACGTGGTTGCGAATGGAGAAGGCGGAGCCCGTCGGCGTGGTCGTGCGCAACTTGAGCGAGGCGGCGGCGGGGAAGATCGAGCTGCGCGTCTCCGTCGAGGGATTGGGCGAGAAAAATTTCACGGTGCCTGCGCTCGCGGCGGGCGCGGCGACGGAAGTGGCTTACCCTTTCGATACCTCGCTGCGGCCCGACACGTATCGGCTCACGGCGCGTCTGGAGATGGCGAGCGAGCCGCCATTCGCGAGCGAGGAGCGCGCCGATTTTGTCATCGCCCCGCGCCCGCTGCCGCGGATGCCGGTGATGATGTGGGGAATTGGCGGGCCCGAAATTGTGCGCAAGGAAATGCCCCGGCTCAAAGACCTCGGCTTCACACACTGCCTCGGCGGCAGCGCGGACTACGGCGCGATCTGGGCCGCGAAGAAACCCGTGCAGCCATGGAATGACGAGGGCGTGCGGGAAACCAAAGCCATGCTCGACTTCGCCCTCGCGAATAATTTCGGCATCGCCTTTGCGCTCTCACCGGGTGGATGGCTCAAGGAGCGCGCGGAACTCCAGCGCGTGAATCGCTTGGGCGCACCTTACGCGACGCGGCCCGATGTGAATG
>JBDSAR010000332.1:0-7320 GCA_039922035.1 Chthoniobacteraceae bacterium | reverse complement strand
GGAGAAAGCACCGATGAACATCGTGGTGCTGAACGGTGGCCACGGCATCGCGAAGACGATGCCGAAGAAGGTCGAAGCGCGGCTCGGCGGCTTCAAGGCGAACCGGCTGCATTTCCTCGGCGGCGTGACCGGCTGGGGCTTCCAGAACAACGGCGACACGAGCGAGGTGATGAAGATCACCGTCGTGTATGCGGACGGCCAGAAGGAGAGCATCGTGTGCAGGAACGGCACGGAGTTTTCCGACTACTTCCACCGCGTGGACGTGCCCGGATCGAAGTGGGTGGACGTGCTGCAAAATAATCACCAGATGCGCTACTTCGTGAAGCCGCTCACGCGCACTGCCGCAATCGAGAAGGTTGTGCTGGAGTCCTTCGGCGCGAGCGCCGCGCCGACGATCGTGGCGGTCACGGCGGAGCTGGCGGAGGGCGCTGCATCGGGGAGCACGGGCGCCCCGCCCGCAGGTTCAGGCGCCCCGCCTGAACCATCAGGCGTCGGAAAAGCCGGTGCAGCACCGAATGCCAAGCGTAGCCCGAATGTCGCCGGCGGGGCGCCGACGACTGCGGGCGGGGCGCCCGCGCTCCCCGAAGACGCAAACTTCAAGCCGCAGTTCAGCGATCCCGTGCCGCAGCCACCCGCGACGAAACCCGCGAGCGGCCCGCGCGTGCTCATCGTGGGCGGCGGAAGTTCGCACGACTTCGTGAAATTCTTCGGCGGCACCGACAAGGCCACGCTCGCGCCTGTCTGCGGCTGGGTGGACTTCACCCAGAATGCCAACGGCGTCCCCGCGATCCTCGACCGCGTGGACGTGCTGGTGTGGAGCGCAAACCAACCCGTTTCATCAGCGACCAAGACGGCACTGCTCGACTTCGCAAACCGCGGCGGCGCGATCGTCGCGCATCATCCGGGCACGTGGTACGCGTGGAAAAATTTCCCCGAATGGAACCTGCAAGTCGTCGGCGGAGGAACGCGCGGCCACGACTCGCTCGGCGCATACACGGTCAAAGTCACGAACGCCGCGCACCCGGTCACGAAAGGCGTGTCCGCAAGTTTTGAGATCACGGACGAACTCTACAACTACGCCGCTGATCCCGCAGGCAATGCGATCGAAGTGCTCGCCGAGGCGACCAGCCCGAAGAGCGGGAAGACTTTCCCGCAGGTCTTCGTGGTGAAGCACCCGAAGGCGAAGATCGCCGGCATCACGCTCGGCCACGACGCACGAGCGCACGATCTGCCAGCGTATCAGACGCTGCTGAAGAACGCAGTGCTGTGGGCCGCTGGCAAATAGGCCGCTGCCGTGACGGCGTTCGACGACTAATTCTTTTTCCCGAAGAGGCTCCAGCCGCCGGCCACCTTCTCGGCCTGCTTGTTCTGCTGGACCTTGAGCTGGCCGAGCAGGCTCTGCAGATGGAGGTAGATGCGATGCCATTGGCCTTCGACGCCAGGGATGCTGTCGCTCATTTCCGCGAGGTAGCGAAGCGAGGGCGCGCTGGCGAAAAGTGAGAGGACGTCGTCCTTGCGCAGGCCGCATTTCACGTCGCTGGCGTGGATGATTTCCGTGCCCTGCGTGATGAGACTCTTGAGGTCGAGGAACTGCGCATCGTCCTCGGCGGTGAACTTCTTGTCGCGGGCGAGGGTGACGTAGCTGTTGAACTGCTTCCAGCATTCGATGTGCGTCTCGAGATGCAGGATGAAGTCTTCGAGGTTCTTGTTGTTCATGTTTGTCGGTGACAGTTTGCGGGCAAAGTGGGATTCGTTCGGGACTAGGAATATGAGCGCACCGCCGCGGAGATCGCGGGCGATGATGTTCATGCCGCTGTAGCGGATGGTGAAGTCATTGAGCGCGACGTTCGTCTCGCTCGCGATTCGGAAGGCATCGAGCACGGTGCGCCCTATTTCCTCCGTGGTTTCGCGGGAAAACCACTGGGGCAGTGTGCTGCAGATGATCCCGCCGAGACGGTGGACGGCGAAGCAGCCGGAAGGCATGCGGCCGGCTTCCACCGGGATCGTGGTGCGGACAAATGGTTTTAGGACGCCCATCGTAGTTCGATCTGGCTGAGGGTTTCGCGGATTTGCTGCGCGGCGAGCGCGCGGGTGAAGCCGACGCCGAGGACTTCCTCGTCGGCGGAAAGGATGGCCAGGTTGCGCTGTGCGCCGAATGCCTGGATGTCATGAAGCTCGCCGACTTTCAGCAGTGCGCCGAGGTTGCTGAATGCATGCGCGGTCTGGTGGATCCAGACAGCGAGCGGAGCGGGATCGTCGCAGCCCCAGTGCTCGTATTTCTTTGTCTCGCCGAGGTCCACCGCCATGGCGAACTGCACGCCGGTGAAGCGGGAAAATGCGCTGAGGAGAGACTCGGGAGTCTGCTTTTCCGCAGCATTCGCCTCGTCGGCCTCGTCGAGGGATTGCGCGGTCTCCATCAGGAGGCTCTCGTATTGCACGAAGATGGTGCGTGGCCGGGGCAGGCCCGCGGGCAGCACTTCGAAGTTGCCGGCTTTCCAACTGATCATTTCGACGATGGCCGGCTTGCCGATCTTGTCCTCGACGGAGGCATCCACGATCTCGCCTTTCTGGATCCAGATGCGCCCCTCGCCTGCGGCGCTGGAGATTTTCAGGACGCAGGAGCTTTGCGTGAGGCACTCGAGTTGGATGATGTCGAGGATCGTCTTGCTCTGCACGCCGCGGAAGCCGCCCTGGCTCTCGCGCTCGAGCAAGCTCTCGATGCAGTCCACAAAGAAGATGATCTCGCGGCCAGTCTTCGGCTTTTCCATGTAGAGGTCCACGCCAACGCGGTAGGCGCGTGCGCGCAGGTCTTCCTCCGTGCAACCCGTCATCACCACCGTGCGCAGCGCGGGGAAGCGCCGGCGGACGATGGCGAGGACCTGGAACCCGTCCATCTGCGGCATGTTCAGATCCACGAGCAGCAGTGCGAAGGGTTCGTTTTCGAGCATGGCAATGGCGTCAGGGCCAGTGCTTGCGGTGCGGATTTCCGGCTGGCTGGGGAGCCGGGCGAGGATTTCCTGGTAGATCTCCAGGAGGTCCTCCTCGTCGTCGAGGATGAGGATTTTTTGGCGCGTGGCCATGGGGCTGTTGGTGCTGATGAGGCTGGTGATGGTTTAAGCGGGTGTCGCAGGTGAGCGACTCGGCATGAGGACGAGTTAGCAAGGCGCGCACCCAAGACGGCACAAAAGTCTTTTATATTTTATCGATCCGAGATGGCACCTCAGTTGCTTTCTCCCTCGGACAACTCTCAATCACGATGCTCCAGTTCCTAAAGAGAATCTTCCGCAAAGAAAAAGCCCCAGCCACACCCTCTGTCGCAACTGCACCAGTCGCAGCGCCGCGCGCGGTGGAAAAGCCGGTCGGCGGCGGTGTCGAGGTGGCCTCCCTTTCACTGCGGGCCATTTTGGAAAAGCTGCCGCCAGAGCTGCACGCGATCATCAACCAGATGCCGGCGCCGGAGGTGAAAATCATGCTCCCGGTGAATACCATCCTCAAGCAACTGCCCGGCGGTGCCGTGCGGATGTCGTTCGCGAGCCTCCTTCGCCAGGCGCCGACCGGGACTTTCCGAAAGACGGAGGTCGAGGAAAAGCAGATGGTGGATGTTCCTCTTTCCGAGGTGTTCAAGAATATGGACGCCAAACGACTCGGGCGCCGCCACGACCAGCGCCGCTACGATGTCCCGGATGATGCCGCCGGACTTTTTGGAAAAAACGGGACGACACGCAGCGTGCGCGGCAGCGCGGAAGCCGGTACCGAAGTGCTTCATCCAGTGCCTTCCCAGCCGACTGCAAGCCTGCCAGCGCCCGCAGCGGTGCCCGAACCGCCGGTCAAACCGCCAAGAATGGTGCGGATGCCCGGAATCGCCCCGGCAGGACCGGCAGCTGTGAATGCCAATGGCAATGGCCACGCACATTCCCCCGCCCCTGCTCCCGCGAGTGCGCCGAAGCCCAAGGCCACGGCACCCGGTGGCGTCAATGGCGAGCTGGTGATTTCATTTGTCGAACTCGCCGCCTGCTGGCCCGAGGGCATCCGCTGCGAACTCTCCCTCGTGTCGGGCGACACGAAACTGGTGATCCCGGCGTACTCCGTGAGCCCCGGCCTGCAGAGGGGCAAGGTGTCGTTCCCGTGGTCGCAGGTGCGGATGTGGATGCGGCCTGTCTTCAACGGAGCGACTGCCATTGCAGACGACGTCGAACTGGTCTTCCCGTTGAAGATCATCGCGCCTGCCTTTGTCGCGGCGACCGGCGCCACGAAGCGCCGCGAGGCTGCCGAGATCGATCACAGCCTGCCGGACTTCTTCGGCCCCGCCGCAGGACAGAATCCCAAGCCCGAGCAGCCGGCGCCCGCCGCTGCAGCGCCGCCGCCGGAGCCAGCCGCACAGGAGCCGGAACTGGCCGCTGCGCCGCTCAAATTCACACTCGTTCGCGAGGAACCGATGGAGATGGCAGAAAACCCCGCACCGGTCGCACCTGTCGCACCGGTCGCGGCACCGGAAGTGGGACCGACTTCATCCCCTGCGGAAATCGTGCGTCATGCATGCGCGATTCCGGGTGTTGCGGGAGCGCTCATCGCGCTCGAGGAAGGATTGGTCGTCGCACAAAATCTCCCGCCCGGGTTTTCCGCAGACACGTTTGCGGCATTCATGCCGCAGATTTTCGGACGCTTGGAAAAATACACGGCTGAGATGCAGCTCGGCACTGCGACGGAGATCACCATCGAGTCCGAACACGGCCCGTGCCACATCGCCCGCAGGGGGAAAATCTATTTTGGCACTCTCGGACGCGCAGGAGAACGGCTTCCCGAAAGCCTCCGCAATCTCACCGCGCAACTCGCTTCCCTCAATTCGTAACAGCCCACAACCATGGCCATCATCAATCGCGCAACCAAGGAACTGCAGCTCAAAATCGTTTACTACGGTCCTGCAAAAAGTGGGAAGACAACGAATCTCGAACAGGTCCACGCCAATGTCCAAGTCCCCGAGGAGACGACCAAGGGGAAGATGACCTCGCTCGCGACGAGCAGCGACCGCACGCTGTTCTTCGACTTTTTCCCGCTCGAGGCGACGACGATCAAGGGCTTCAAGACGAAGTTCTCGCTCTTCACCGTGCCCGGCCAGGTGATCTACAATGCCACCCGCCAGATCGTGCTCCGCGGCGTGGACGGCATCGTGTTCGTCGCCGACTCGCAGTATGATAAGATGGGCGAGAACATCGAGACCTTCCAGCACATGCAGGACAATCTGAAGACGCTGAACCTCTCGCTCGACGACATCCCCTACGTCATCCAGTACAACAAGCGCGACAAGGAGGAGGTCGCGCCGGTCGAATACCTCGAATACGTGCTGAACAACCGCGAGGTGCATGTGCCGTTCTTCGAGGCGAGCGCCGCCAAGTGCGAGGGTGTCTTTGAGACGCTGAACATGATCACAAAGCTGCTCATCCACAAATACCTCAACAAGTAGCCCTCCTCCGATACCCCGCGCACACGATGGCTTTTCCACAACTTTACGAGGAAGACATGCAGTTCATTGACAAGGTCCTCACGGACCTCGTCAAGAAAAGCGAGGCGCTGCTCACGATGGTCGTGGAAAAGGCCGGCTACCTCATCCAGCAGCACGGCAACGCCGAGGCGCTGGACACCACGACGCTCGCGACGCTCGGCTCAAATGCGTACAACGCGACGCAGTTCATGGCGCAGCTCGTGAATGAGCACAACTTCACCAGCATGTACCAGCAGGGCGAGACGTACAGCACGCTCATCCTGAACATTGATGAAAACTGCATCCTCGTCCTCATCTTCGGCACGGACCAGACCGTGGGCTCGATGAAATACTACGCGGCACCCGCGGTGAAGCAGATCTGCGAGCAGCTCAAGCGGGCCTCCGCGCGCGGCGAGACCGCACTCGATCTCAGCGACATGGACGCGACCGACGTGCAGACGCTCTTCCGCCGCTCTTAGCGGAAAATCCGCCGCCTACTTTTCCTCGCGCACGCGCTCAGGACGCTCGAAAAGCCGCAGCACAAGCCCGCAGACAAATCCCGCGGCGAGGGCGGTGAGAACCGCGGATACCGGATTGTCCGCGATACGTTTTCCGAGATCCCGGATGCCTCCAGCAGCCACCTTTGCGCGCCGCGCAATTTCAGCCGGCTCCATCATTTCCGCCTCTCGCTGATCACCTCGGAAATTTTCACCAGCCCGAGCAGCAGGAGCACCGGACGCAGGAGACCAAAGATGATGGAGGTGACGAGCGCGAGTATCCGACCGATGGGGAAGATCGTCAGGAATATCCCGACGAAAAATGCCCACACGAGCGACTTCACCGGCTGACGGCGGACTGCCTCCGCGGTGTTCTGCACAAAGTCATTCACCGGCTTTTTTGCCTCCGGCTGCGGCACGGGTTTGATCGGCTCGGGCATCCCGGCATTAACACTGCGCACAGCCGCCCGGTCAACGCGCGATGCGTGCTCCTTTCTCTCCCCTGCCCTTGCGCCTTGCGCGCCGCTGCAAGGTGCCGCTTTACTCCGCGCCCTCATGCTGCCCGCCATCCTCACTACGCTGCTTTGGAGCTGCTCCGCGATCTGCGCGGCTCGCTCCGCGCGGCTGCTCGGCGGTGCCGTGGCCAATCTTTCCCGCATGGCTCTCGCCGCGGCGCTGCTGGCCATCTGGGCGCACGGTTGGGGCGGCGGGCTGCACGGTGCGGCGCTGCCGTGGTTCCTGTTCAGCGGAGTGATCGGTTTCGGCCTCGGCGATCTCGCACTCTTCGGTGCGCTGCCTCGCATCGGGCCGCGGCTCACCATGGTGCTCACGCATTGCATCGCCGCGCCGCTCGCCGCAGTCACGGAATGGCTCTGGCTCGGCACGCATCTCGGGTGGAAGGAAGTCGCGTGTGCGCTGGTGATTCTCGGCGGTGTGGCGCTCGCGCTCGCGCCGGATCGCAGCGCGAAAATTCCACGCCGTGCATTCTGGATCGGCGTTCTCTTCGGCATCGGTTCCGCGTGCGGACAGGGTTTCGGCTCGGTCATCAGCACCAAGGCCGGCAAAGTCGCCGTCGCTGCCGGCGAACATCTCGATGGCGGCACCGCCGCCTATCAGCGCATCCTCGCGGGTCTCGCGCTCACCGTGCTCGTCTTCGTCTTCACACGCAGGCAGCGCGCCGCCGCACCGCAGCCCGCCGGCGATTGGAGCCGCGCGTGGGGCTGGGTCACTGCGAATGCGCTCGTCGGCCCTGTCATCGGTGTCGCCTGCTACCAATGGGCGCTCATCACCGGCAAGACCGGCGTCGTGATGCCCATCGTCGCCATGTCGCCGATTTTTACGCAG
>JBDSAR010000331.1:0-3187 GCA_039922035.1 Chthoniobacteraceae bacterium | reverse complement strand
TGGGCACGGCGTTCGCCCACAGTTATTGCGCGGCGCCGGTGTGCAATCCTTCGCGGACAGCATTGATGAGCGGCCTGCGCCCCTTCACGTCCGGCGTGTATGAAAACAACAACGACTGGCGCACCGTCATCCCGGAGCCGCTCACGCTCACGCATCAGTTCCGCGGCGCAGGCTACTTTGTCTGCGGCTCGGGGAAAATCTACCATGAGGCGTACAAGCGCGTGAGCGACTGGGACGACTACCTCGCAAACGAGGGCGGCAAGGGCGCGGGGAAACTTTCGCCGCAGGCGAAGAACGACGGCGTGGGCGGGATCAAATTCGCGCCGCTCGATTGTGCGGACTCCGCGCTGCCCGATTATGCCATCACCGACTACGGCATCGCGCAGCTCGGAAAAACGCACGACAAGCCGTTCTTCCTCGCCGTCGGACTGCACAAGCCGCACATGCCTTGGAACGTCCCGCAGAAATACTACGACATGTTCCCGGCGGACAAAATCGCCCTGCCACCGTATCTCGAAAACGACCTCGATGACATCCCGCCCGCCGGCGTGAAGATGGCGCACCCGCAGACCGATCACATTCCAATGCTCGAATCTGGCCGCTGGAAGGAAGCCGTCCAGGGTTACCTCGCAGCCATCGCCTACACGGACATGAACATCGGACGCCTGCTCGATGCGCTGGAAAAATCCGCCTACAAGGACAACACGATCATCTGCTTCTGGTGCGACCACGGCTGGCATCTCGGCGAGAAGCACCACTGGCGGAAATTCACACTCTGGGAGGAAGCCACGCGCTCGCCGCTCATCTGGGTCGTGCCCGGCATGACGACGCCCGGCAGCACGTGCGAGCGCACCGTGGATTTCATGAGCATCTACCCCACGCTCTGCGATCTCGCCGGCATCCCGGTGCCGCAGCACGTCGAGGGAAAAAGCGTCCGCGCGCTGCTCACCGATCCGAAATCCGAATGGAGCGCGCCGGGCGTGACGACCTATCGTTTCAAGAACCACACCGTCCGCACCGAAGACTGGCGGCTCATCCGATACGAGAATGGCGACGAGGAATTCTACGACGAGCACGCCGACCCGAACGAGTGGAAGAACCTTGCGAGCGATCCGAAATACGCCGAGCAAAAGGCAAGGCTCGCAAAGCTGCTGCCCGATCACGACCACGCCGACATCGGCGGCGGTGCAGGTAAGGGTGCGGAGGATTTCGGCAACGGCACGAAGGCCGAGAAGAAGCGCCTGAAGCAGGAAGCAAAAAAACAACCAGGCCCCGCTTCACCGCGCGACGCGCGATAATGTCGTGCCGACGACTCGGTCGGCACGACATTTACGGCTTCGGATGCACCTCGACAATGAGCGCGACGGTCTCGCCGTCGTCGGTCTTCACATTCACGACTTTCACCAGCGGCAGCGGCTTCTTTTCAAAGTCCACCCTCACGACGATCGCGCCACTCTCGCCGGGTGCGAGCGTCTTCTTCGTCGCGTAGGCCGCGGTGCAGCACACGCATGCGCTGCGCACGCTCTCGATGTGCACGGGCGCCTTCCCCGTGTTGCGGCAGGTGAATTCCGTCTTCACCACCCTTTCCTCCACGCGCGCCTCGATACGCTTCGTCGTGCGCTCCCATTTCAGCCCCGCGGCGAATGAGGATTGGGCGAGGAGGACGAGCGCGAAAAGAAGTTTCATGTCTGGCGAAAGCATGAGCGCAGCCGACCGCTTGAGGCACGGAGAAAATCAGCGCATCACCAGGCCGCAACCCGCGAAGGCGATAGCAAAATTCAAAATCGCGACAGTGCAACCCACGATCAAAATCCACACTGTACGAATCGCCCTTCGCGGATTTGGCGCCGCGAGGACGAATCCCACCAGCAGGCTGATGAAGCCGGCGGCAAAGCATCCCAAAAGACCTCCCAAAAGACCTCCCTCGTTTTCACCCGGCATCACTGCAGCGATCGCAGTGCCTGCCCAAATCACGAGCGCAGGCGAACAAAGCAGGAGCCACTCCCAAAAGTTTTTCGGCGCGCGGAATGGCATCGCCCTCAATGAAACGACGGCGAGCCCATGATGAGGCAGCCGGCGAACACCACCCCGAAGAGCACGCACACCACGCCGATGAGAATTCCGAAGCCGAGCAGCAGGCCGAGGAACATCTGCACAGGCACGCTCTTCGCCCAGCGGCCCGCGAGCTTGAAGCCCCAGATCATTGCGCCAATGAGCACGAGCGCGGGGATGACGTTCAGCAGCGGAATCACGCGCCCTCCTTTCGCGGATAGAGCACGGCGTACGCCGCAGCGATGAATGCCGCGGTGAAAATCCCAAACGACGCCTGCTCCCACGTGACCACGCCGCGCAGCACGCACACGGTGCCGAAGACGATCTCCAGCACTCCGCGCGCGATGCCCATCTGCACCCAGAGCACGTTGCGGCGCGGGTTCACAGCGGCCAGCGCGTAGCCGAGCCCAACGGTCGCGAAGACGCAGCCCCACAGGCCGATCATGTAGTCCACACCCACGGGGAGATTTTGAAAATGGAACGCCGCCTCGATCCGCCGCGGCACTGCGATGAAAAGCGCGCCAAGTCCGGTGAGCACCACCGCATCCATCATCATGAGCATCCGCAAGGCGCGGATTCGGGGGGAGTTTTCCGGCGTCATGCGAAAGAGAATGCCGCACACGGCTGATACGGGCGAGCGGATTTCCTGCGAAAGAGGCACATCAGCGGTAAATATCGCGACGATGGCCGACTGCGATGACGAGGATTTGCAGCTCACGAACGTGTATTTCGTAGATGACCCGGTAATCGCCGACGCGGATTCTCCATGCGTCCCGGCCCTTCAGCTTCTTCACATCCGCGGGACGCGGATTGGTTTCGAGTTCCGCAAGACGATCAAGGATTCGCGATGCCACGGCGTCCGGCAAACGATCCAAAGTTTTCCGGACGCTCCTCGGCAGGATGACGCCGTAATTCATTTCTTTCGCAGCCGCCGATATTCAGAAAGGGACGCGACTTGCCCGAGCTGCGTCTCAGCGAGCACCTTCGGACGCGCCGCATCGTAGGCGCGGATGTCCGCAAGGTCTTCCTCCGCTTCGCACAGCCGCTCGTAGGTCTTCACATCCAGCAGCACACCGACCGTCCTGCCTTTCGCGTCGGTCACGAATCGTCCGTCTTTGAGCGCAGGTGCTTTCAT
>JBDSAR010000330.1:0-6372 GCA_039922035.1 Chthoniobacteraceae bacterium | reverse complement strand
TCAATGAAGCCCGCGCCACATGCGGAAGATCGCGAAAGGGAAGGAACGACTTGGGAGACGCTGCCGCCCACTTGTCACGCGCCCGCCGCAGGCTTTGGCGCTTCGGCGAGGCGCTCGGTTTGCACGGTCACGGTCATTCCGAGATAGGAGCCGTGTCCGTCGAAAAAGGTGCCGCTGATCGGCATGACTCCGCGCGGATGATTGCTGACGCCGGTCACGACGTGGCTGCCGGACGTGGCCACGCCGAGCGTGGGATCGTAGCCCGTCCAGCCGATCTCCGGCAGATAAGCCTCGGCCCAGGCGTGGGTCGAAGCCCTGCCTGCCTCCGAGGCCGGGCAGTCGAGATAGCCGCTGGCAAAGCGCGCGGGAAGGCCGATGGCGCGCAGGGCTTCCAGCATGAGCGTCGCCATGTCGCGGCAGGAACCGGAGCTTTGCGTGAGCGTCTCGGTCGGCGTCTGCACGCCCTTGGCGTCGCGCCGCCGATATTGGATCGTGTCGCGGATGGCGCGGGCGACCGTGGCGACGGCATCCTCGGCACCATTCACTGCGTTGAGATGGATCGCGCTGCCGACCCACTGCTTCACCCGCGCGACATCATCGGGAAATGTCGTCACCTGATAGGCTGCGGCGACTGCGGATTCCAACTCGGAAAACTCGACGGGGAAATGCACGGGGGCGGCTGGCCGCGCCGAGCGGAGAGGGAAGGGCAGGGTCTGGTGGATGAGGACTTCGCTGCGGATGCTCAGGTGATCCGCCGGACTTAAAAAATAGGCGGTCGCCACAGAGTTGCCGAAAAGATCGCGGCTCCATTCCAACTCGAACTCCGGCGAGATCTCCAGACGCATGTCCTTCACCTGCACGTCGTGGCCTTCGCGTGGACGGAGGATCAGGCGGTGCGGCCCGAACCGCACAGCCGTCCTGTAGCGATAGGTGGTCTCGTGAATGATGCGCAGCCAGCTCATGGGACAAACTCCTGCTTCAGGGAGCCATGTCCACGGTCACTTTCATCGTGTTGAGCTGGAGCGGGCCGTAGTTGGATGCGAGCGCAACATCCGCGGCATCGCGTCCGTACCCGATCATAATGCGATTGCCACAGCATTGCTTTTGGACGCCATCAAAGGTGAACCAGCGCCCACCCACGTAGGCTTCAAACCACGCGTGGAGATCCATCGG
The DNA here is from genome assembly GCA_039922035.1 of Chthoniobacteraceae bacterium. Classification (GTDB taxonomy): domain Bacteria; phylum Verrucomicrobiota; class Verrucomicrobiia; order Chthoniobacterales; family Chthoniobacteraceae; genus SXWH01. The sequence goes on along the minus strand of JBDSAR010000330.1, from coordinate 5,199 downwards.
CTCCAGCCTGTACTGGTAGCCCACGACCATGCGCGCGGGGATGTTGAGGCTGCGGGTGAGCGCGACACCCAGATGGGCGTAGTCCCGGCAGACGCCGGCTTTCGTGCTGGCCGTATCGAGGGCGGAGGTGTGCTCGTTGCTCGCGCCGGGGACATATTGCATGTGATCGCGCAGCCATTGCTCGATGGCCGCGACCTGGGTGTAGCCGGCGGGCCGCTGGCCGACGATCGAACTGGCGAGATCATGCAGCATGTCGGACTGGCAGTAGCGGCTCGGCAGCAGAAACTGGAGCGCACTTTCGGGAAGCACATGCACCGGGACGAATGCCGCATGCGGGTCCACATCAATCGTGTCCGCCGCGTGCGCGCGGCAACTGCAATGCACATCAAACTGCCCGGCGGGAATGAGCACCCGCTGGCAGAGGTTTCCGAAGTGGTCAGCGTATTCCACCACCGGCCCATGCGGTGAGAAGGCATACTCCTCGCGCGTGATCCACTGGGCGTAGCCGCTGCGCGGACGCAGCATCATGATCACCGGAGTGGGAGCCGTCGCGGTGAAAGAAATGTGGCAGGTCGCGTCGAGAATCATGGCTGTGGCCGGACATTCGCACGGAGAGGGGAGGACGGCGGTATCTTTTTCCGCGAAACGTTTTCGTGCCGTTGGGAAAGGAACGCGGAAAATGACGGCTGGTACTTACTCATTGTCGTGCTCTTGCTCCTGCTCTCCTCGCCTCAGTTTTTGAGAGCAGGAGCAAGAGCAAGAGCAAGGCAAAGACTCAAGATTTCAAACTGAGCCGCCATCTCGTCTTCCCCGTTCCTGAATTCGTGGCTTCCAAATTCAAAATAAGACACCATCCAAGGTCACTAATTTCCCCGCCGCCGCAGGGTCCAATACGGAACCCAACCCCAACCCTGCTTCCCATGAAACGCGTCTCCGCATCATCCGCCGCCCTGTTCTGCCTCATCACCGCGTGGAGCGTTCCCGTCCTCCGCGCCGAGGTGAAACTCTCGAAGGTCTTCACCCCTCACATGGTGCTGCAGCGCGGCATGGATGTGCCGATCTGGGGCACCGCATCGCCGGGCGAAAAGGTCACTGTCTCATTTTCCGGCCAGACGAAAAATGCGACCGCCGACGACAAGGGCGCGTGGCGTGTGAAGCTCGCGCCGCTGAAGGCGAGTGCCGCGCCGCAGGTGCTGACCATCGGCGACAAGAAGATTGATGACGTGCTCGTGGGCGACGTGTGGGTCGGTTCCGGCCAGTCGAACATGGACATGCTGGCCGCCAGCTACATCGCAAATGACCCCGTGCTCGCGGGTGCGGTGAAGCAGACTTTTCCGAAAGTGCGCCTGATGCGCAAAGACGCCGGTGCCGTGTGGCAGCAATCCACGCCGGAGACGAACGTGCAGATGAGCGCGCTGCTTTTCTCGTTCGGCTATGCCCTGCAAAAGGACGTGGACGTGCCCATCGGCCTCATGGTCGGCGCGGTCGGCGGCACGCCGTCAGGCTTTTGGCTCAGCGAAGAGATGTATCGCAGTGATGCCGCGTGCGCCGAGGCTGTTAAAAAATTCGCACCGACCTACAAATACGACGAGCTGCTCGCGAAGTACTCCGCGGAAAAGGCGAAATACGACGAGGAACTGGCGAAGTGGAAGGAGCTTGCCGATGCCGCGAAAAAGGAAGGCAAGGAAGCGCCCAAGCCGCCGCGCGCACCGCAGCAGCCCGGCAAGGCGGGCGAGACGAACGGCGGCAAAGTCGGCCAGCTTTTCGAGGCGTATGTCCGTCCCTACGTCGGCTACGCGATCAAGGGTGTGCTGTGGGATCAGGGGGAGAGCCGCACGAATATCGTCGGCGTGGATCAGGTCACACTCATGGGTGCGCTCATCCGTGGCTGGCGCAAGGATTGGGGGCAGGGGGACTTCCCGTTCCTCTACGTCGAGAAGCCGAGCGGCGGCGGCTGTGCGTTCGATTATACGAAGCCGATGAACCGCCTCGCGGAAAAATTCACGCCGCTGCCGAAGACCATCCCGAACAACCCTGATCGCGAATATTCGCACGAGGCGTTCGGGCAGTTTATGAAGTATCCGAACACGCACATGGTCATCAGCAGCGATCTCGGCAACGGCATCCATCCGCCGAACAAGTCCGGCTACGGTGAGCGTGCAGCGCAGGTCGCCCTCGCCGTCGCGTACGGCGGGAAGAACGAATACCTCGGCCCGCAGCTCGCCTCGCACACTGTGAGCGGCGGCAAGGTCACGCTGAAATTCACGCACGCCGGCAAGGGCCTCGCATTCAAGAACGGCGACGCCCTCCAAGGCTTCATGATCGCGGGTGCGGACAAAAAATTCACCTGGGCCGATGCGCAGATCACTGGCGACACCGTCATCGTCTCCAGCAAGGACGTGCCGCAGCCCGCCGCCGTCCGCTACGCGTGGAGCAGCACCTTCCCGTGGGCGAACCTCTTCAACAAGGACGGCCTGCCGTCGCAGCCATTCCGGACGGACAACTGGTAGCCGGAAATGCCTCCGAAGCACCGCCGGTGCGAACTTTGGCCCTCAGCTCATGAGCGCCTCAGCCGTGCATCACATGCTCTGGAAACATGCTTTCATCGCGCCGCCGGAGCCCGCAGGATTCCCGCCATGAAACTCCCCATCCTCGCACTCTCCCTCGTCACCGCTCTTGTCTGCTCGGCCGCTGAGCCTAAGCTTGAGCCGCTCTTCAACGGCAAGGATCTCACGAACTTCAAGTCCGAGCCATCGAAGGAATTCTGGCGCGTCGAGAACGGCTTGCTCATCGGCGAGAACAATGCCGCGAAGAAGGGCGACTACCTCTGGACCGAGAAGGAGTATGGCGATTTCGTGATCGAGTTCGATGTGCGGTGGAAAGGCACCACGCCGCGCGGGGTGGACACCGGCATCGAGATGCGGAAGCCCAACATCCAGCTCCAGCTCGGCATCTCCGGCAGCCTGAAGGTGGACATGTCCGGCTCATGGTACACCGGCGGGAAGGAAAAGTATCCCGATGCCGGACAGGCGAAGGAGGCGAGGACGCTCATGAAGCCCGAGGGCGAATGGAACACCTTCCGGATCCAGGCGAAGGGCGACACTTTCACCTGCTGGATCAACGGCAAGAAGGCCTCGGAATACACCGATGCAAAATTCTCTGGTGCCGCTCCGCTCGGCCTGCAGATTCACCCCGGCGTGGAGATGAAGTGCGAATACCGAAACATGCGCATCGCGCCGCTCCAGTAGCCCGTTAAAAATCCTCCAACGCAGCCGGGTGACTCTTATGAAAATAGCCCGGCATTTCAGTGCTGGGAACCGCGGGATGTAATGACCAGTCCCCTGCGGGACTCGCGCCGCTGGCGCGCATGGACCCAGCGCTGAAGCGCCGGGCTATTTTCGGACGGAGCTAAGCCTTCTTCGCCGTCCTCATTGCACGTCGTCCGCCCAAGTCACGCCCATGATTTTGAGGTGCTGGTCGGCCATGTCGTCCCAGAAGGCGATGGCAAATCGTCCGGCGATGTGGACATTCAAGTCGCGCCCGTGTTCATCCCGCTGGAGGTAATCCACATGATTCGCCGGGTAATCCCGAATGGTCTCGAATCGAGTCAGCAAAAACTCCCGGTCTCGCTTTCGCAGCCGGCCCAGGAATTCGAGCACCGTCGAATCAATCAGCCGCCGCCGTTTCACTCTTCTGCAGGCTCGGGGATTTTTTCGAGCCGGTTCCTCACTTCATCGAGCGTCAGCCAGCGGTTCGGATTCGGATCATCCAGCACCGAGGCCATCTCTCGCAAGCGCTCGGCCCATTGCTTTTCGCGCAGGGAAAAAAGGAAAGCGGAGAGTTCCCGCCGGGCACTGTCATCCAGTGCGGCGATTTCGCGCTTCAGTGTTTCCAAGCTCATGCGCGGAGTGAACCACAGTCCTGCGAGCCCGGCAACGCGAAGAAACAAGGCAGCCGAGCCGTTCGTACGAAAATAGCCCAGAACTTCAGTGCTGGGAGGGAACCGTGCGATGCAATGAGCAGTCCCGCAGGGACGGCAGAAGCCCGCCGTTGATTTCTGCCGTCCCCTGCGGGACTCGCGCCGCTGGCGCGCATGGACCCAGCGCTGAAGCGCTGGGCTATTTTCGGTTTGCTCCTGTGCGCAGCACCGCCATCGTCCGTCCAAACAAAAACATCCCACATGAATCACTGCCGTCACATTTTCTGCGTCCTGATCCTTTCCATCTGCACGAGCACTGCGCAGTCACCAAAATCAGACAAAGAGCCGGAGCGTCTGGTCGCGCTCCGCAAGTCGTGGCAACAAGCACGCACTAAGGCTACCGAGCCAATTGATTTGAAATATCGCCAGGAACTTCTGAAAATTCTTGAATCGCTCACAAAGGCTGGAGATTTGAACGGTGCGCTCACAGTCAAGCAAGAGCTTGACGGACTAAACACTGACAATGCATCTGTTGTTTTAAGTGACACGGGACATTCACTGCTCGCCAGACTTCGGGGAACGACTTGGAGGATGGAAACAGGTGAACAATTTACCTTCAAAGATGGGAAGGAAGTAACCTGGGATGACACTAACTCTCACAAAATCTTTCCGATGAAAATCGAACAGATGAAAGACGGCTCATTATCCATCCCGTGGGGTCGCAGCAAAGGCTATCGCCTAGAGGTCGCAGCAGATCACTCGTTGATTACTCTTACCCACGCGGATAGGCCTGATAAGATATTCACCGCAACACCGATCACCAAAAAGAAACCATGACGCAAAACGCAACCGGGCGAACAAAACGATGCAGCGGCTTGTAGCGAGTGACTCACCCGCCGTCGAAGAAGTTTCGGGTGCTAACTATGCGCTAAAGAGGGTCCGGTAAGGTGCGCTTGGGTGCTAGGCTGCGTTGCTGAATTCGGCGGGGAACAAGCGTTATTTCATGTTCGCGGGGCAGCCGTGGCTCGACAGCGGACGCACTGCCGTCAAAAGTGCGCGCATGAAGCGTGTCCCCATTCTTTTCTCCGCCATCCTGCTCCTCGCCGCGACGGTCACGATTTCATCCGCTGCCGACGCCATCCCCGCGACGAGTGCGGATGGGCGGGTGCTGAATCTTGGGTTTGAGGACGGGACGCTGCGGGACTGGACGGCGGCGGGGGAGGCGTTTGCGAAGCAGCCGGTGAAGGGAGAGATCGATCCGACGCGGCCGTATGGGAAAG
>JBDSAR010000329.1:0-8248 GCA_039922035.1 Chthoniobacteraceae bacterium | reverse complement strand
TCTCCACACCGCGCAGCTTTCCGGCCTTGATTGTAAAATCACCCGGCAGCGTCGCGCCCGGCAGCGCGAGCGGCACCTTGTCGCCGACCTTGTAATTCTTGGCTCCGCACACGATCTGGCGCGGCGTGCCGCTGCCGTCGTCCACGGTGCAGACGCTGAGCCGGTCGGCATTCGGATGCTGGATTGATTCGTTGATCTGCGCGACGACGACTTTGGGAACAGAGCAGCCAGTCGTCTCGATGCCCTCGACTTCCACGCCCGCCATCGTGAGGAGATCCACGAGCGCAGGCACAGTCGGCGGGAGTTCGACGAGTTCACGGAGCCAGTTGAGTGAGACTTTCATCGGTGATTAAAACTGCGCGAGGAAGCGCTGGTCGTTGTTGGTGAAGTAGCGGATGTCCGGCGTGGCGGTCATGATCATCGCGAGGCGGTCCAGACCGAAGCCGAAGGCGAAGCCGGTGTATTTTTCCGGATCAAAGGCACGGTCGCCGCGGCGCGTGTTCACGGCTTCGAGCACGGCGGGGTCCACCATGCCGCACCCCGCGATTTCCAGCCAGCGGTCGCCGGAGCCGAGCGCGTTCGTCTTGATGTCCACCTCGTAGCTCGGCTCGGTGAACGGAAAAAAGTGCGGACGGAAACGGAACTTCGCGTCGTTGCCGAACAGCTCGCGGAAGAAAAACTCCAGTGTGCCCTTCAGGTCCGCGACCGACACGCCCTCGTCCACGTAGAGGCCTTCCATCTGGGTGAACTGCGCGAGGTGCGTCGCATCGATCTCGTCGCGGCGATACGCGGCACCGGGCGCGATGATGCGGATGGGCGGAGCGGTTTTTTCCATCGTGCGAATCTGCACTGTGCTCGTGTGCGTGCGCAGCAACCGCCCGTCCGGCATATAGAAGGTGTCCTGCTCGTTGCGCGCGGGATGGTCGGCGGGCGTGTTGAGCGCATCAAAGCAATGCCACTCCGTCTCGATGTCCGGCCCGTCCGCGAGCGCGAAGCCCATGCGGCGAAAAATCGAAATCGTGCGATCGAGGAGTTGCGTGATCGGATGCAGTGTCCCCTTCCCCGCGAAGCCCGCAGGCGTGCCCGGCAGCGTCACATCCACACCGGCAAACGCAGCTTTGTCCGCATCGCCTTGCAGCGCGGCCTTGCGTTCATCGAGCGCCGCCGTCACTGCCGCGCGCACGTCGTTCAGCAGTTTTCCGATGCGCGGCTTGTCCTCCTTGCTCACGTCCTTCATCCCCTTGCTCAGCGCCGTGAGCGCGCCCTGCTGTCCGAGAAATTTGATGCGCGCCTGCTCGACTGCCGCCTCGTCCGCAGCGGCGGCGATGGCGGCGACGGCTTCGGTGCGGAGTGCTTCGAGTGGTGCGTCCATGTGGAAAAATGAGTCGCGGAGATTGCCCATCGCGCGCCTCAGCGCAAGGGCGGAGATGAAGCCCGTGACGCTTCGAGCACGCGGGCTTGCGAGCGTTGTGCGCATGGCAATGATACCTGAAATCTCTCACCCGTGGAACCGCCTGAAAATTCGCCGCCGCCGCCATTCCGAATCACGCCGACGCCGCTTCGCGTGCCGCCACCGCCGCGCGAGAGCATTTGGAAGAAGGTGTTTGGGCCGCTGATTTTCGTCGGAGTGCTGCTGCTGAAATTTGCAGCGAAGGTGAAATTTCTCCTGCTGCCGGTGCTGAAGTTCATCCCGGTGATCCTGAAGACGGGCGGGACGATGATCCTCAGCATCGGCGCCTACGCGATGGTGTGGGGCTGGAAGTATGCGGTGGGCTTTGTGCTGCTCATTTTTGTGCATGAGATGGGGCATGTGGTGGCGGCGCGGAAGTTCGGCGTGCCGGCGAGCGCGCCGATGTTCATCCCGTTCATGGGGGCATTCATCGCGCTGAAGGGGCGGATCAAGAACGCCTACGAGGAGGCAGAGATCGGGATCGCGGGGCCTCTCTACGGCTCAGCGGGCGCGGCGGTCTGCCATGCGGCGGGGATGGCGATGGACGTGCCGCTGCTGGTGGCGCTCGCTTGGAGCGGGTATTTCCTGAATCTCTTCAACCTGATCCCGGTGGGGCAGCTCGATGGCGGGCATGTGGCGCAGGCGCTGTGGCCGGGGATGTGGCTCATCGGCTATGCGATCCTGATCTGGATGGCGGTGTCGCGTCCGAATTTCATCATCTGGATGCTGCTGGTGATGTCACTGCCGAGGCTGCTGTCCCTGTTCCGCAGGCGGACTTCAGAGGAGGTGGAATTCTACACGATCACGCCGGCCCAGCGGTGGAAGATGGCCCTGATGTATTTCGGGCTCATCGGTGCGCTCGCATTCCAGATGCACAGCGCGCAGGCATTCCTCGCTCCGTATCACCGGCAGTAGCCGCTGATGGCAGGAGGCGGGCTGATCTTTCTTCTGAGTTCCGACTTCCGCCTTCCGAGTTCAAAGAAGTGCCCGCCTGCTTCCGTCGGCGGCTAAGAGCATGTTGAAAAAGTCCCGGAGGAGTCTCACGCTAAAGCGCAAAGACTCCCTCGTGAAAGCCTCCTCCCTGGCGGCATTGCGACTTTGCGTGAGCCACTTTTCCAACATGCTTCAAGGGGACTTTTCCCGCAGCAGCATCTCCACGGCTTCGGTAAATTTCCCATCCTCGGCGAGGAAGTAGGCTGCCTTTTGCAGGAACCAGGATTTCGCATCCTTTGTGCTGGCGACATTGAGGATGATTTTCTTCGCAGATTCGTGATCTCCCGTCTGCTCGCTGATGCGGGCGAGTTCCGCGAGATTGGCCGTATTCTCCGGCGAGATGCGGATGCGGGCCTCAACCTCCTCGCGATTGCGCATCGAGCCCTCGACCGGGTAGGCGGGATTCGCAATCCGCCCCGAGAGGAACTGCCACGCTCGGTCGCTCATGCCGGTGCGCTGGAGAAGCACTGCCCATTTGTGGTAGTCGTCGCGGCGGCGGGTGGGGTGAAGGCGCATCCATTCGAGTACCTGCTCGCCGGTGATCCAGCGTGGCGCAAGCTGGTAGAAATCGCGGAGTTCGTCATCCGACAGATCGTTCGCGCCGCGGCGTGCATCCCACCACCGATCAAAGAGCGGCTGCGTGTCCGCCTCCGGCAGCCTGCGCGCATAGGCCAGCGCGAGGGCGGGATGGTCCGCGACGTATTCCTGCCAGAGACCATCCGCAGACGGGAAGGCAGCGGTGTCATCCAGCGCACGCCCGAGGTTTTCCGAGGCCCTCCAACCGGAGCGACCGATCCCGATTTGCCAATACTGGATGCAGAGCGCCGGCGAAAGTCGCTTCACGGCCCGCGCGTGGCCGATGGGATACTGCCAGCTCCCCGGCACGAGTCGGTGGACGATGTCGATGTGCTTCTGCCACTCGGAGGTCTTCGGGATTCCCTGCTCCAGTTCGCGCAGCGCAGCGAAGTGGTGCAGAGTGGGTTCGAGCGGGAAAAAGCGGATCGCGCTTTTCCACTCGGCAAGACTCGGCCTCGGCGGCATCCCGGCGGCATCGCGTGCCCGCAATTGCTCGACGACGACCGGTTGCCACGCGAATGCGAATCCGAAAAACGGCAGCGCCCAGTATGCACCGGTCAGGAGCGGGACGAGCGCCGTGCGGGGCGCTTCCGTGCCGATGACCTGCGCCTCGCGCGAGATCGGACACGCGAGCGCAAAAAGTGCCAGCGCAAACCCCGCGGTCGCCCAGCGGTGGCCGGGGACATCCATCGCGGAATGCATCAGAAATGCCGCCAGGCCCGCGAGCGCACCGGCGGACAGGTAGAAGGTGCCGTGCCTTTTGAACAACGGGCCAATGCGCGAGGCCAGCAGCCGCACACAAATTCCAGCGATGAGCAGCACGGGGATGATGCCGAGTTCGGTGAGCCACTGGAGCCAACTGCTCTCGGGATGGAGCACCACGTTGTCGTCCAAAGTGAGATGCTGATAGAACGGAAACAGCCCGGTGAACGACGAGATGCCGTGCCCGAGCAACGGGGCATCGCGCCACATCGTGAGTGTGTTCGCCCAGATGTCCTTGCGCAGTTGGTTCGCGACCAGCTTCCCGTCGCCGGAGGAGAAGCGCTCCATCACCTGGCCACCGAAGATCGCCACGATCACCGCCATCACCGCCAAACCTCCCACGAGCAGCGCGATCGTGCGCTTGCTCCGATGCCGCCAGAGCATCATCCCGCCGAACACCGCAATGCCCGCCGCCAGCGCGACGAGGCCGCCACGGGATTTGCTCATCAGCAGCGCGACGAGGATCACGAAGACCGCCGCAGTCGCCACCACGGTGAGCCGGTGGCGGCGGCGCGCACCGGCCCATACGGTGCAGCCCAGCCCGGCGAGCGCGGACATCGCCAGGAAAGATGCCGTGTGGTTGCGATTCGGAAAAGGCCCCCACCCTGACCAGCCAGGCGTGGAGCGCAGGCCGTAAATCATCATCGGCTGCGAGATTTTCGGCACGATGAAAAAGCAGAACACCGCAAGCACGACGCCTGCGCCGAACAGAATCCACGCCAGCGCCAAGCGCAATTCCCTTCGCGCGGCCATCGCGCGGACCCACTGGAACCACACCAGCCCCAGCAACGCGACGAGCATGGAATCAAACGCGAGCGCCGGTGCCGGATGATGCGTGCCGGCGATTTCCAAGCCGGACATCGCCTGCGCCTGGGTGCGCCAGCGCGTGCCGCCGAACCATTCGTACGGCAGGAATTCCTTCAGCACCAGCACACCGATGATCGAGATCGCGAGGATGTTCCCCCGCCGTCCCAGCGGCAGCAGCGCGGGCTGCTCAAGAAAAATCCCGATCGCCAGCAGGAATACCAGCGCGCACTGCACCGCCCGGTCCACCGCACCGAATGCCAGCGGCGCGAGCACCACGATCAGCCCGAAGACGGCAAGTGCCGCGATCCGGCGCGCTTTCCATTTCACCGGCGCGGTCCGCCGGATGTTCGGAGGGCTGATGGGCATCATTTCATCCTGCTCATCTCGACCCCCATTTGGCGAGCGCCTTCACGTAGGCGGGGCGAAAGCATTCCGCGATGCGCTGCCATTCGGGAATCGTGCCCTCGTCGAGCGAGGCGTGGAGCACGAGCGGCCTCGATCCGTTCTGCCGGAGCTGGATGGACACCTGGTTTTCCGTCTCGTTCGAATCCACAAAGCCGACCCGCCGCATGGTCTGATCGAGGATGCGCCAGAATTCCTGCGCCGTGCCGCAGCGCTCCACCTCGAGCACGAGCAGCTTCGCCTGCAGCAGCGTGTATTGCACGGCCTGCCGGCGGCTGAGCACGCGCTTCACCTGCTGATGCGCATCGTGCCAGGTCCGCACGCGCAGGAAGTGCCGGACGACGCCGACCACCATGAGAAAGAGCATGCCCAGCCCGATGGCGATCGGCACCGTGCCGCCCTTGTTCCAGAAAATCGTGAGCCCGATGAGCGAGAGGATCACGCAGATGCCATAGAGGCCGAAAAGGATCCGCCTTTTGGAAATGCCCATCTTTTCGAGGCGATGATGGACGTGCTCATCATCCGCATGGAAAAGCGGGAAGCCGCGCAGCGCCCGCCGAGCGAGTGCAAATGAGGTGTCGAGAATCGGCAGGCCAAGTCCGACCACCGTCACCAGCAGCGCAGCGGCGACCGATCCCTTATGCGAGCTCGACACGGACAGCACCGCAATGGTGAAACCGATCAGGTACGCGCCGCCGTCCCCGAGGTAGATGCGCGCGGGGGGGAAATTAAAAATCAGGAACCCCATGAGAGCCCCGGCCAGCAGGAACGCAAACCACGCGAGACCGAAATGCCCCGAGTAGAATCCGACCAGCCCGAGCGTCACCGACATGAACAGCCCGAGCCCGCCGGCCAGCCCGTCGAACCCATCAATCAGGTTCACGATGTTCGGAATCGAGATCAGCCAGATGACCGTGACCACCGCGCTCCAGCCGCCCAGTTCAATCGTGCCATAGGTCCCCAGCGAGAACTTCTCGATGCCGAGCCCGAGCGACGTGACGATGCTCGCAATTCCGATTTGCCCGAGCAATTTTTTCTTCGCGCCGAGGGGCTTGATGTCATCCCACAGGCCGAGAGCAAACATGAGCGTCAGCCCGATCAGAATCGGGAACCACTCGAACGAGCGCGGCGGCTGCAGCCACAGGATCACCATCACACCGAACACGAGGCTGAACATGAGCGGAATTCCCCCGATGCGCGGGATCGGTGCGGTCTGCTTTTTCCTCCCCTCGTCCGGCGCATCCAGTCCGACACCGCCCTGCGCGAGACGGATCATCCACGGCGTGAGGATCACCGAGACAAGGAAGCCAAACGTGAGGAACAGGAGGATATGCGTCATGCGAGGGCGCGCCCGTCGTTCGGTTCAAGGATTGGGATCAGGTTTTCCATGGCGTCTGCGAAGCTCCGGCAAATTGCGCCAGCATTTCGCGTATTGGAATGCCGATCATATGCAGGAAGCAGGCAGGCTGGGGAAAAATTTCCTTTCATCCTTTCACCCGTCCCAGCAATCCGCGCCACTCCGCAAGCGCCGCGCTGCGCTGCCGATCCGCACAGGCGACCGAGCCCGGCGGGATGACTGACCTGCCCGCACGAAGCGCCGACACCCGGCATGCGACACCTTCCGCATCGCCCGGCGCGAAGACGCCGGCATGCGCAAAGCCGCGAAGTTCCGACGCAATCGCGCCATCCGTCGGCCCGACGAAAAGGATCGGGCGCGGCAATGTGGTCATGAGCGCAAGTTTGCTCGGCCACAGCAGCCCGCGCGCGGCGGGAAGCTGCGTCGCAACGAGTGCCTCGCAACGCAGGAGCGAGGCTGTGAGGCCCTCCGTCGGCACGTAGCCCTGCCATTCACAGCGCCGGAGTCCGAGCGCCGCCGCCGTTGCCTGCGCACTTTTCCACGAAGGCCCTCCGCCTTGAAAAAGCAGCCGCACATCCACGCCGCGCCGTTCGAGCAGCGCCTGCGCCTCCAGCAGCGTCTCCCATTCGTGCGCGCGGCCCAGGTTGCCGGAGTAAATCCACGTCCACGGCGCTTCCGGTGCCGCGGTGGCGTCCGCGGAAACGCGATTCTGCCGCGTCACCCACGGCCGGATGCACGCAGGCTCCACGCGCATCGCGCGAAAGCGCGCCGCCATGTCGTCATCCAGCGCGATGACCGATTTTGCACGACGGTAAACCCCGCGCATCGCCCAGCCCGTGATTTTCGCGACGAGCGACGTGCGTCCGATTTCACCGAGTTCCACCGCGAGTTCCGGATACATGTCCATCGCCCAGTGAATGTGCGCCGCACGGTGTTTCCGCGCGACCCGATCCGCCACGACTCCGAGACAGGGCGGCGAACTGCCGGACACCACGACATCCGCCCGCGGACGCGCACGCCCCTCGCGCAGCATCCGCCACAGCGCGCCGAGTTCCCTTTTTATCCGGCCTCCCCCGCCCTGCGCCGCGCGGTAATCCTGCCCGGCATCCACAAAATCCACCTCGTGTCCGAGCCGCACAAATTCATCCGCGACCTCACGGAAAAGGATGCCTGTCGGCGCCGGGTCCGGTGGAAAATACTGGTTGAGAAAAAGTATCCGCATCACCCGGTCACTGGAGCTGCTTCACCGCCTGCGCCGGATTTCCGCGCACGATGGTCCGCGGCGGCACGTCCTCCGTCACCACACTTCCCGCGCAGACCATGCTGCCCGCACCGATTTCCACCCCCGGTGAAATGAACGCCTGCGCCGCGATCCACGATCCGCCGCGCACCGTGATCGGCTTCGTCACGAGACTGAATTTTTCCGAGCGGAAATCATGCGAGCCCGTGCAGAGGAATGCGCGCTGCGAGATGCACACGCTTGACTCGATGAGCACCGGCGCGAGGCTCAGGATCACTACTTCATCGCCGAGCCACACATCGTCGCCGAGCGTGAGCCGCCACGGATAGCTCACGTTTACATTCGCGCGGATCACCACACCGCTCCCGATTTTTGCGCCGAAAATCCGCAGCAGCGCGACACGCAGCGCGGACGGCCACGGGAATGCGTTCAGGAAAAAAGCGCACTTCACGAGCACCCACAGCGCCTCCTTCAAGCGCGGCGCACCGCGATCAAAATCGCCGACAGTATAGCCTTTCAACTGCATGGCATCGTCATTGCTGATTGCAGGACACCAGTTAGTCTCTCAGAAATCATACTATCGCTTTCAGGCTCCATTTCGGTGTGTCAGTGCATTGCAGGATTCACGCCCGATTCCGCCTGAGGCAAACGAATTCGATGC
>JBDSAR010000328.1:0-5530 GCA_039922035.1 Chthoniobacteraceae bacterium | reverse complement strand
TCCTTGTCGTCGAACCACACGTTGAAACTCTTCGCCTTCTCACTCACGAAGCGGAACTTCACCGACACCTCAAGGTCGCGTTCGGCGTCGAATTTCACGCTGTCCACCGCCGAGTGGTCCGAGCCCTCCGGCGTGATGCCGACGAGCATCCCGTCCTTCACCGCGCTGCCGCTTTTGTAGTGCCCCCAGCGCGGCCCGAAGCTGCCGCTGGAAAAGTCGTCCGCAAAAATCGTGCGGGTGTAATCGCCGGCGAAGGCGGCGGTGGAAACGAGGGAGGTCAGGAGGAGTGCGAGGGATTTTTTCATGGCAGGAATATAAAGTGCCGGGGCCGCATTTTCGCAGGCCCGATTTTTACTGCTGTGCATCTTTCAGGCGCCACCACGCACCTTCCACCCAGAAGAACTGCGAGTAGTAGAGCTTCGCGTAGTCGTAGTGCGCGATGATGCGCTCCACGTCGGCGGCGCGCTGTTTCAAAATGGCCGCATCCGGCGCGAGCGTGACGATCCACGCGGCGGCGGTGGGCTCGCGCACGAATTCGGTTTCCTTTCCGCGGCGCGGCGCGGTCTTCATAAATTCCTTCAACTGCGCGTGCGCGAGATCCTGCGCCTCCTGCTCGGTCTGCTGCGGCTTCCACAGCGGGAGCATGGACGCACGCCAGTCCGTCTCGAAGTGGCTCGTGTCCGCGTTGTCGAATTTCTCCGCCATCGGCAGGCTCTTGAACGCGAGGTCCGCGCTCGCCTGCAATCCGCGCACAAAGGCCGCCCGCACCGCGTCGTCCTTCTCCATCTCCCACAGCGCACGCAGAGCACCGACGCAGGTGCACGAGGTCCACGAGTGATACTTCGCGTAATGGAAGACCATGCCGCGCTCACACACTTCGAGCCGCGAGAGCTTTTCATCGCCGCCGCGTTCGCTCAGCGCGGCGCGATACATCGCGTCCCATTTCGCGTCGCCCGTGATGGCGTGCATCATCTTGCAGACGAAAAGCAGCCGCGGCGCGCTGTCGAACGTGAAGCCCGCGAACGAACCACGGCGGTTGAACGGAGGTTCGGCCGGCATCGCCCATTTCAAATCCACGATCGCATTCGTCGTATCGGCCACCTTCGCGATGATGCGCTTGCGTTCGTCTTCCGTCGCGAGGCCGGAATCAAGATAGCGCCACAGGCCGAGGAACCACGGCGACGCCTGATCGTTCGAGCCCATCGGGTAGTGCGATTTTCCATCCGTGGAGACGCCGCGCCCGATGAAGCCGCGCACGTCGCTGATCGAATTAAGCAGGAGCAGCCCTTCCATCAGCCGTCGTGCTTTCGCCGCATCGTCCGCGGATTTCGTGTGCCGCCAGCGATTCACTGCCGCGTCCATGTAGAGGCCGTTGAACATCGCGCCATTCTCGATGGGGGACCACCAGCCGAGCGCGTTCGGCTTTCCCTCGCGGCACTCCTCGGGCGTCGGCAAATCTACCGAGCCATCGAGCGCCGTGAAATCAATCATCACTCCGAATTTGTCAATGAACCGCCGCCAGATTTCCGAGTGCGCCTGCTCGACGGCGGATGCTGCGTCGGCGGCAAAAATCGTGCGCGGAAAAAACGCGGCCCCGGCAGCCGTGGCGACGGTGGTGTGCAGGAAACTGCGGCGGTTCACGGCTGTGTCACTTGAGATGTGCGTGCAGAAATTTTTCCACGAGCGCGAGGCGCTCCGCGTTGAAGAATTCCTTTCCCCCATGCACGCTGCCCGGCATCACCACGAACTCTACCGGGCGTCCAGCCCTGCGATAGGCGGCATCCAGTTCGCGCGATTGCTCGATGGGCATCTGCGGATCCGCATCGCCGTGGATGAGCAGCAGCGGCGGAACGTGCGCGTTCACGTGCGCGACCGGGCTGGCGAGTTTTGCGAGCGTGGGCTTTTCGTCCGGCTGCCCGCCGAGCAGGAGTTGCAGCGCAGGCGCGCGCACGCTCAATCCATGTTCCGTGGACTGGCTGAGAATCGTCTGGAGATTCGCCGCGCCAAAAAAGCTCACGATGGCCTGCACGTCCGAACTTTGATCGCGATGCGTGCCGAGTTTGCCTTCGAGTTCCGCGTTGCCATTCGACACGCCGGTGAGCGCCGCAAGATGCCCGCCCGCCGAACTGCCCGCGACAGCGAACCGCCGCGGATCAAATCCATACTCCGCCGCGTGTGCTCGCAGGAAACGGATCGCCGCCTTGATGTCCTGAATCTGCGCGGGCATCGGCGCGACGGTCGAGAGCCGGTAGTCCACACTCGCCACCGCGAAACCCTCCGCGATCAACCCGCCCAGCGGCATGTCCTGCTTCGATCCCGCGCGCCACGCCCCTCCGTGGACCCAGACGATGAGCGGATGCGGCCCCGGATTCCGCGGCAGGAAAATGTCGAGCCGCTGCTGCTCGTGCCCGCCTTCGATGTAGGCGATGTCCCTGGACACCCGTGGCATTTCCACGCTAGCGCCCGGCGCATCGGCGGCGAAAATCGTGGGTGGGAAAAACGCGACGACGGCGGCGAATGTCGTGCGGAGAAAAGTGCGACGGTTCATTGCGGAGCGATTCCCGTGCATCATCAACATGGCTGATGGCGTGGCAATCAGCGATGAGGATGCTGCGCGGCGGCCCTCATGCGCGGCGATCGGGCCACGGTGGTCGCGATGTGAGCATGAAGCCGGCCCAGATTCATCGCGCGGCAGTAGCGGGCGCGGGCAGCTTGCACGACTGCCATGCGAGGAAGCGCCACTTCCCATTTTCCTCGCGCCACACGCTGAGGAAGCTGAGCAGCATGTCCACTTCGCCGGTGGCGTTTGCGACTTTCACGTGCGCGCGACCGGTCATCAACGCAATGCCGGGAGCGGGGAAGGTGAACGTGCGCTCCTCGTATTCGAGCGTGAGATATTTCGTGCGACCGGACGTGAGCGACTCGATGTAGGACTGCTTCGTGTCCACCGTGCCGCTTGAATGCGCGTAGCGCAGGTCGTCGGAGAAAATCTCCGTCAGCTTTTCGCGGTCGGCAGATTTGGTTGCGGCGACGCGTTCCATGTCTGCGGCCACGATTCGCACAGTCTGCGGATCCTGCGCGCGGCTAAATGGCGTGCATGCGAGGCAGAACGCGACAACAGCAAAGAGGATGGAGCGCATGAGCGGGAAATATCCTGCGGTTAGCCGAGATTCAGAATGCCGCCTTCGCAGAGATCGGCTTTTCCGAATGTCGCGAGGTCCGTGTGGCCCATCGCGTGCGCGATGGTCATCCAGAGGCGGTTGTGCGCGACTTTGTCGAGCGTGAGTGAGCGGCCCATCCTGAACCCGGGGGCGCCGCCGACGAGCACGAGCGGGATGTTGTCGAGCGTGTGCGAGTTGCCTTTGCCGAGTTCGTTCGTCCAGACGATGAGCGTGTGGTCGAGCATCGAGCCGTCGCCGGTGGGTTCGGGCGTTTCGGAGAGGCGCTTGGCGAGGTAGGCGAGTTCGCCGCAGAACCAGCGGTTAATTTTCTGCAGCTTGTCGTGCGCGTCCTTGTTCGCGTCGGGCTCGTGCGAGAGCGAATGGTGACCTTCCTCGACGCCGAGCCAGCGCATCTGCGCCTGACCGACGCTGCGCATGTATTGCAGCGTGGCGACGCGCGTCATGTCGTTGCTCAGCGAATTCACGAGCAAGTCGATCTGCATCCGCGAAAGCTGCGGCGTGTTGTCGTTCACGATTTCGATACCGGGATCGAGCGGCGGCATCTTGTGCGCGAGATGCGCGTCGGCGGGAATTTTCAACTCCTGCTCAAGACTGCGCACGAGCGTGACGTGCTGTTCGAGCATCAGCTTGTCGCGCGCGCTGAGTTTTGCGGAGACGCGCTTCAGATCCGCGCTTACGTCATCGAGGATGCTCACGAGCGAGTCCTTGTCCTTCATCTGGCCGTAGAGCTTCTCGAACATCCGATAGGGATCATCGAGCGGCGCGACGGGCTGGTTGCCGCCGAGGTAGCTCATGCGCGTCCACGGGTCCGCGCGGTTCGGCACCGCGACGCCAAACTCCACGGAGCCGAAGCGCGTCTTCGTCTCCGGTTTGCTCTGGAGGAAATTTTTGATCTCCTGGTCAATCGAGATGCTGCCCGCCCAGCCCGCGGGATTTCCACCGCCGCCCATGATGTTGCCGGGCAGAAGTTCGGAGCCCGTGAGCAGACAGCTCATGCCGCGCATGTGATTGTCGCCGTCGCCGCGCACTTTGTTGAAGACGCCCTTGAGCATCATCGTGCGATCCTTGAACGGGGCGAGCGGTTCGAGGATGGACTTGAGATTCAGCTCACCCGCGGCATCCGGCCAGAACTCGTCGGGCAGCGTGCCGTTCGGCGAAAACATAATGATGAGCCGCTGGCGACGTTGCGGAAGCGGCGCGCCGGTGAGCGAGGGCAGCCCGGCGAGAAATGGCAGCGCGGCGGCGGAGACTCCGAGGTTGCGGAGAAATTGGCGGCGGTTGAGGTGCATCATGGCAATGGGTGAATCGTTGGTGCTGCGCGGAGCTTAGCGCGCGGCGGGTGAATTTTCCGCGACTTTCTGCGGAGGTGGCGTGAGTGCGTGCATCGCGGCGACGGTGGCGATGTCGCCGAGCAGTTTCTGAATGTTGAAACCGTTCTTCTCGAATTGCTCGCGAAGTTCGTCGAGCGTGTGTTCGCCGAATGCGAGCGGGTTTTGCTTTACGATGTGGAAGAAGAGCTGGCGCACAAACGCACGGTGCGCAATCGGGCTGCCCACAGTGTAGTCGGCGATGTCCTTGGGGCCTTTGAGTTTCACCGTGCGGCCATCGTCGGTGTCGAATTCCGCGACCGTGTTCACCGGCTTGTGATTGTCCTCCGTGCGCCAGCGGCCGACGGCGTCGTAGTGCTCCAGGCTGAAGCCGAACGGATTGATCACCGTGTGGCAGCTCGCGCACGCACCGGTCTTCGTGAGCTGCGTGACTTTCTCGCGCATCGTCAGCGACGGATCGAATTTCTGATTGTCGAACGACGCCGCGACCGACGGGTTTTTCAGAGAAAGGCCGACGACATTGCGGCTCAGGAAAACGCCGCGGTGAATCGGCGACGACGCGCGGCTGTAGCTGTGCAGCGCGAGCAGATACGGGTGCGTGATGATGCCGTTGCGCTGCGCTGCGCCGAAGTTCACGCGCTGGAATTCCGCGCCCTTCACATCCTTGCCGTAATATTTTCCGAGCCGCTCATTGAGCCACATGTAATCGGCGGTGATGAGCTGCCGGTAGTCCGAGGTGTCGCTCCACACGGTCTCCTCGAGGAAGAGCCACAGCGACTCGCGCAGGTCCGCGAACATGGTCTCGTCGAATCCGGGGAACACCTTCGGATCCTTCAGCGAACTGTCCGCGCGCTCCAACTCCAGCCAGTGCTGGAAAAATCCGCGCAGCTTCGCCTTTGCACGCGGGTC
The DNA here is from genome assembly GCA_039922035.1 of Chthoniobacteraceae bacterium. Lineage (GTDB taxonomy): Bacteria > Verrucomicrobiota > Verrucomicrobiia > Chthoniobacterales > Chthoniobacteraceae > SXWH01. The sequence goes on along the minus strand of JBDSAR010000328.1, from coordinate 111 downwards.
GGCGACCATGCGGCGCGACGCGACGGCGATCTGATCCTTCGTCTTCAGCTTCCCCTCGGCGGCGGCGCGCGCGAGCTGCTGGTCGGGGATCGAATCCCACAGCGTGAGCGC
>JBDSAR010000327.1:0-4912 GCA_039922035.1 Chthoniobacteraceae bacterium | reverse complement strand
TGGTGCTCGTCGTTGCGGCGGTCGAGGTTGTCCGCGTATTCGAGCATCCGTGCGGAGAGCGCATTCAGGTCGGTGAGGAATTCCTGCTGTGCCGCGCCGAGGGCCTTCACGACGGAGTCGGCCACCGCATTGAAGTCACCGCCGCCCGCACCCGCACCGTCGTTCAGCCGCGGGAGGAGCACCTCGTTGCAGAAGGCGTCAATGTCGTTCAGCGTCTCCTCCTCGTGCTTCGAGAGGGAGTTCAGCGGAAAGTTGAGGATCACTGCGAAGACGAGGCCGAGCAGCGTGGCGTCAAACGCCGTGCCCAGGCCGCTGGTGACGTTGTTGATCGAGCCGACGATTTTGCCGACATCCTCGACGCTGCCAAAGCTCATGCCGCTGATCGCGTGCGAGAGGCCGATGACCGTGCCGATGAACCCGAGCAGCGGGATCGCCCACAGAAATGCGCGGAGCATGATGTAGCTGCCCATGATGCGCGAACCATCGATCGCCGACTGGCTCGTCATCATCGCGCTCACATGGCCGACATGCTGCCGCACCTCGAAGAACTCGAGTGCCTTCCGGATGCGGTTCACCATGAGGCTGTCGCGCAGATGCACCGGCAGCTTGTAGATGTGATCAATGAAGCGCCCGACGTTCTGCGCGTTGATGTCCTTGCCGAGTTCCATCGGCAGCACATCGAGCAGCATCGCCTCGCGCTGGTGCTTGAGCTTTTTCAGCTTCAGCACGCAAATCGCGATCGCCCAGAAAAAGAACAGCGTGTTCGCGAAGCTGACGGTGAAGTGCTTGTAGAAAAGATTCGCGATCGTCTCGCCGGTGCCAAAATCGCCCGGTGCCTTCCCGTGCGCGGGCTGGAAGGGATACATGATCAGGAACCACAGCACGGTGACCCCGAGGCCGATCCCAAAGCTCAGCTTGGCATTCGGGTTCGTCGGATCCTCCTCCTTCCACGCCTTGCGGTGCCGTGGCTGCCCGTCCGGATTCATGCGTCCGGGGGCGGTGGCTGTCGCCTGGGGTGAAGCGGCAGTCGCGGCTTCGGAGGCAGCCATTTCTGGGATCTGGAATTTGATACCGCAGCCGGGGCACTTGACGATTTGCCCGGACATTTCGGGCTCGGCGATCAGGTGCATGCTGCAGGAAGGGCAGGCGAATTTCACGGGGTTGGGTGTTTGGGGTTGATCATTCTTGCCGCGCAAAACCTTGGTATGCTGCCGGCACGCGATTCTGGTCTGCTGAAAACATGGGAGTCGGCATCACCGATTGTTTATCGGAAAGACAGTCGATAAATGACAGCCAAGACATGATACTGCAAGGAAACACGAAGACAGAAACGTGCCCCGCAGACTTCCTGCATGCCCGCCGGGGTGGCGCCGCTGACGAGGACTGACCGTGGACCCCAGTGACTTTTTCTCTCCAAGATCGTGTTTGTGGCGGTCGCCGTTTTCAGTTTTGGAAAACCCGATTCAGCGCTTTTCATTGAAAACAAACGGGGCGCACCGTTTCCAGTGCGCCCCGTCGTTTGGAGTTTCCTGCGGACTAGTGCTTGTGCTTCGCGTCCTTTGCGCAGCAGGACTTGCCGTCCGTGCAGGCTTGGGCCGGGGCCTTGTGCGCGCAGCCGCTGATGCCGACTGCGAGGATTGCGGCGATGATGACGATGAGGTTTTTCATGTGTTGGTATTGGGTTGTTGGTTTTTGCTGCTCCGCCGTCTCCGCCGATGCAACCTGTGCATTGTTCCCACGCAGCGTACCGAACGCAAGGCGAGAAGCCGTGTCGGGTGATTTTCCAGAGCTACGGACGCTAAATAACGGGCAGTTCGTCACTCCCGTTTCCGCCAGTTCCGGTGCAAAACAAAGACGCGTCACCAGTGTGGTGACGCGTCTTTGGAAAAAGACAGGAATCTGGTGAAACCTGCGCGTTAGCGCATCAGGAGAGCCTGACGAGCACGCTTGATCGCGTTGTTGATCTTGCGATGGAAACGCGCGGGAACGCCGGTTGCGCGACGCGGCATGATCTTGCCGGCTTCGGTGACGTAGCGCTTGAGCAGTTCGGGATTCTTCCAATCAATGGAGTCGAGGGCGACATCCACGCGGCGGCGCGGCATGCACCGGTTGGCTTTGCGGAAATTGGTGCGGCGTTGGGGTGTTTTTGGCTGGCTCATGTTACTTGATTTCGCGGTGCAGGGTGCGGCGCTTGAGATTCGGATTGTATTTCTTTTTCTCGAGCCGGTTCGGTGTGTTGAGGCTCTTCTTGTTGCGCTTGGAGATGTAGCGGGAGACGGGTTTCCCCTCCGCTTTCGCCTCAGTGCATTCGAGGATGATAAAGTCGCGTGCCATGTGTGTTAGTCTTCGGTTGGTTTTGCTGGAGTTTCTTCGGGTTCGTCGGAATCGCTGTCCGATTCGCCGCCGTCTTCAGTGAGACCGAAGAGGGACGTGACCGGGACGCGCGAACGTTGAAAGCGCTTGTTCTTCTCGAGGTCCGACTGGCACTGGACGGTGAAGCGCGCAAAGGGCAGCGCCTCAAGCCGCGGATGCGGGATCGGCTTGCCGCTCATCTCGCAGATGCCGTAGGTGCCGGCATCCACGCGCTTGAGCGCTTCCTCGATTTCATAAAGTGCGTCCTGCTCCTGCGAGAGGAGCGAGAGGGCGAAGTCCTTGTCGTACGCATCGCTGCCTGCGTCTGCCTGGTGCATGCCGAATGCGCTGGCCTCGCTGCCCTCGGGGCGCGAGCGGAGCGTGTCCTTTGCGACGCCGGCCATCGAGTCGAGGATGGTGTCGCGCAGGGCCATGAGGCGCTGCTTCTGCATTTTGAGAAATGGCGTGAGTTTCGCGGGAGCCTTCGGAACCGGACGGGTGTTTGCGACGGGCGGCGCGACCGCGGCGGCCTTCGCCTTGGCTTTCACAGGCTTGGCTGCCTTTGCGGGTTTGGCCACTTTCGCTTTTGCGACGGCCTTGGGCGCGGGCTTGCTCGCCTTCGCGTTGGGGGCGGGCTTCTTGTCGGCTTTTTTGGGCTGCGATTTCGGCATGTTAAAATGGGTGTCCGGTGAGGAAAAGGGCGGGATAGATACGGACTTCACCCCTCACACGCAAGGGAGAAATGGGAACATTTTTCGCCGCGGCATAATTGGGTTTCCGCCGGTGAAAATGGCGCGCGCCTACGAACTCGCGCTCCCATAATGCCGCAGGCCGAGTCTCCAAATTGCCCGGGTCAAAGCGAGCACGATGACCGTGGCGAGTGCGAGCATGCCCAGGCTCGCGAGCGGCGATTCCGCCGGACGGGTGAGGATTTTTGCCGGCACATTCGAGACGAGGATGATCGGCACGAGCCACGTGAAGATGAAGCGGAAAGCACCGCGGAAAACGGCCTCGGGATAGCGCCCGATGTGGAAGAGATTGAAATATCCGTGGATGAAACTTTGCGCGCGGATGAACCAGAAGCTGATGCACGAAAGGCCAAACATCACCGCGTAATGCACTGCGACACCGAATGGGATTGCCAGCGCGAACAGCGCGAACTGAGCCGCGCTGGGCATCGTGCCGAGCTTCGTGAGCGCGAACGTGACGATGCCCACGCCCACGAATGAATTGATGAGGCAGTCGAAGGCCACCTGACGCGTGCTCACCGCGAATTGCGCATCCATCGGCAGTGTGAGCATGAGGTCCAGCCGCCCCGTGCGCACAAGCTCGGGGAGATTTGCGAGGTTCACATAAAAGAACGCCTGGAAAAGTTGCGCGATGATCTGGTGCACGCCGACGAGTGCGACCACCTGCCACTTTGACCAGCCCGCGATCTCCGTCACCTGCCCGTACAGCACCTCAATGAATGCAAGCTGCCCGACGAACCACAGCAGCTCGACGACAATCCACAGCAGAAAGTTCAGCTTGAAGCTCATCTCGCGGATGAGCGAATTCCGCGCGGAGAGGGCGAAGATGGAGAGGTAGCGGTTCATCACATCAATTTCCCACGGCCTGATAGCGGCGGATGCCGCGACGCCACAGGGTGACGGCGAGCAGCCACATCACAAAGGCCCAGCCGGCCTGGATGGCGATGCCCGTCATCAGTTTCGCGCCCGTGATTCGTTCCATGAAGACCTGCACTGGAAAATAAAGCTCGTACGGGAACGGGCTCCATTTCACGATCGCCGTGAGCCACGCCGGCAGCATATCGAGCGGGAAAATCATCCCGCTCAGAAAATACTCCACGGAGAAAACCATGAATACGACGGTGGAGATTTCGAGAATCCAGAACGCCAGCATCGCGATCGAATACGCGATGAAAAACTGGATGAGCGCCGCCAGCCCCGTGCTCGCCGCGAACCACAGCCACGTCGCGCCGTGCGCCGGCAGCGTGATGTGTTCGCGCAGGAAGAAAAAAATCAGCGCCACGCCGGGCAGCAGCACCGCCGTGTAGAGCAGCCGGTAGCTCGCATAGAGCGTGAAGCGGTAGGCGAGATAGTTCAGCGGCTTCAGCAGCAGGAAGCTCATTTTCCCGTCGCGAATCTCGCCGGCGATCTGCCATTCGTCCTCCGTCGGTGTCACGAGATTCTCCACGAAGACCGACATCGCAAAATAGAGAATGAGCTGGCTGAACGTGTAGCCCGCGAGCTGCACCCCGCTCGCGGTGCCATACATTGCCTTCCACAGGAAAATCGTCCCGATGAGCGGCACGATCCCGAAGACGGATCGCAGCACGAAATTCCAGCGGTACACAAAGGTGTTCTGCGCACCGATGTTGAAGACCTTCGCATATTTGGCGAGCGTCGCTGTCATTGCGGCGATCGTGCCTGAGCTCCGCCGGCGGTGTCGAGCGCGGCGCTTCGCTCCATTCCACCAGTGGCGCAGGCTACTTCCCGAGCGCCGCGAGCACCGTGCGGAAGTTGTTCAGCCCGGCCTCGATGTTTTCCACGATCTCCTC
>JBDSAR010000326.1:0-2242 GCA_039922035.1 Chthoniobacteraceae bacterium | reverse complement strand
GAAGCGAATCAACGAGCTGAGCAAGGAGCGCGATGCCTTCGTCGCGGCCGAGCGGAAGAAGCTCGCGAAGACGGGCAAGGGCGACGGATTTGACGAGCAGGTCTCAAAGTCGCTGCGTACGCAGGCGAAGAAAAAGGGGATTAGCTACGAGTAGAAATGGCGCGCCGACGACTCATCGGCACAGTGCGATCCACCGCAAACATGTTCCCGGCAACCCGCGCCGCGCCTTTGTGCGAACTCGTCCCCTGCCGGTCCGAACCGACGGGTCGTCGGCCTCACACTATTCGCTGCTCATGTCGAATTTGTCGTAGAGCGATCCGAGCCACGCGACGCCGAGGCCCGCCTCCATTGCGAGGATCAAGATCGCCGTGCCACCCGCCGATAACGCGCGCCATTCCAGCACGCCGGTGAATTTTGCGGACGCAAACCACGCAAGCGCGCCGAAAAATGCGACGGGGATCAGCGCTGCTGCGACGGCGAGAAGCTGGCCGATGCCGAGCATCAGCCGCAGGCCGGTGTTCTCGAGGCCGGGCCCGGCATTTTCCTGCGGGCGGAACCAGCCGGGGAACATCAACGCGCCCGCGGCGGGGAAGATGGCCATCGAGAAATTGAACGCGGGTAGGAACAGGGCGATCCCGCCGGCGATCAACGGCACGACAGGCATGTGCCGCATCGCCGTGGCGAAGGTGCCCACGATGACCATGCCGGTGCCGAGCGAACACCATTGCATGAGCGTGCCGAGCGCGACCGGGCCGAGGAGTTCACCGAGCGCAATTTGCCAGCCGGGGATCGGATAGGTCTTCAGCAGGTCCATCGCAGCGATGCCCTGCCGGAGCTGCGCCGCGGAGTGCTGGCCGATCATGATGAAACTCACGAGCAACGTGATGTAGCAGCCGACGCCGATGACCACGCCGGCGCCGATCAGTGCCGGCGGGAGATCGCCTGCGCGGTTGTCGCTCAGGACGCGGAGTGCGCATGCGCCTGCAACGAGTGTGATGAAAAAAGCAGCCCAGCGCAGAAGTGTGCGACGCCCGCCGGCTTTCAGCAGGCTCTTCCAGACGAATGCAATCAGCGCGATGCCTGTGGGACGGAGGTGCCACAGCGGCGTGCGTGCCTTTGCGGAGCCGGTCTGTGCGCGCAGTTCACCGCGCCCGCGTGCGGCTAGGAATGCGGCGCGCTTTTTCGCCGACTCGATGGCTGCGTCCTCGAACGACACATCCGCACGCACGACCCAGATGAAATGGAGCGCCATGATTCCGAGAGCGGCAGGAAGTGCGTGCAGGAAAGTCCGCGCGTCAGACGCGAAATTCGGGAGCACGACGAGCCGGAATGGTGCGAGCACGTAGTGCAGCGGGCCAGTGTGCAGGATCTGTGAAATGTAGGCGGCGAGCGCGGCGCCTCCGCTTTGCATGGTGGCCGCGACACCGGGAGGTGCGGGCAGGCTGCGGCGCGTGTATTCCACGAGCGCCGCGAACGCGACGATCGCAAGCACGACGACGGCGCGCCTTTTTCCATCCGCCATCCCGCGCTCACGCAGTCGCTGCAGCGCGAACGACGCGCCGATGCGGTGCATATTGAGTGTGTTCATGATCACCCACCAACCGCCGACGCGCAGCCATGCCTCGATGCCGAGGTGAAACCGCCCGGTAATCAGCGTCATGAACGCGGCGAAGAACAGCAGCGCGATCTGCGATTTCACCAGCCGCATGATCACCAGCGTGCGGCGGCTGATCGGCGCGGGAAAAAGGAACGCAATCTCGGCCTCCGTGAACGCAAGCGCCGCGCGCGACGCGGGAAGAATCCACGAGAGCACGACGGTCGCGACGAAGAGAATCGCCGCACCGATTTCCGGGCCGAGCGATGTGCCGGAATTCACCCGCGGACCAAACGGGGAATGCGCGCCACCGAGAAGCCGCCCGAAGTAAAAGTAGAAATACGCGGCACCGAAGATTGCACCGAGGAGGTATTTCGGCTGGCGCAGACGGCGCAGGCGCGAAAGCACGCCGTTCGCAAAAGAGCGCGTGACGAGGTAGCCGAGCGCGTTCATGCGGCGGTCACTCGCCGGCATCCTCGCCGACGAGGCGGATGAAAATTTCCTCCAGCGTCGAGTCCTTGTCGCCTTCGCGGAACTGCGCGCGGATTTCCTCGAGCGTGCCGTGCGCGATTTTTTTCCCGCGCTTCAGGATGAGCACGTGGCTGCACACTTCCTCGAGCAAGTGCAGCAGGTGCGAGCTGATGATGA
>JBDSAR010000325.1:0-4359 GCA_039922035.1 Chthoniobacteraceae bacterium | reverse complement strand
AGAACGTGTACATCGCACGCCGATACCGATCCTCGCCGCTGCTCTCGGTCCACTTGAAATTGCCCGCGTAGCTGAGCGCCGCGACCTCGGGCGGCATCGGCGGAAACACGCTCGGCCCGCCGATTTTCGCCGACAGCAATCCGCTCGCGGCGAGATGCAGGTCGCGCACGATTTCCCCCTCGACGCGGATGCGCGCCTGGCGCGCAAGCAGGCGGTTTAGCGGGTCCACGTCGCGCAATTCGGGCCGCTGCGCCGCGCTCTGCTGATACGTCGCGCTCGTGACCAGCAGCCGGATCATGTGCTTCCGGCTCCAGCCCTTCGCGACGAATTCATCCGCGAGCCAGTCGAGCAGTTCCGGGTGCGACGGCACTTCACCGCGCACGCCGAAGTCCGCCTCCGTCCGCACGATCCCCGTGCCAAAGAGCTGCGCCCAGAGGTGATTCACCGTCACGCGTGCCGTGAGCGGATTCTCGCGGCTCACGAGCCAGCGCGCAAAGTCGAGACGGTCGGACGCGCCGCCAGCACGCGCACGCAGCGGCGGCAGCGATGCGAGCGTGTTCGGCTGCACGGGATCAGTCTGGGAAAGAAACTCGCCGCGGTGCAAAATGCGCGTGTCGCGCGGAGTCGCGCGCTGTGAAATCACCCGCACATCCATGAATGGCGGCGGCGGTCCCGATGCCGCGATTTTCTCCGCCTCCACGGCGATTGCCTGCGCGGCCGGGTCGCGTTTCGCAGCCCAATCGAGAATTACCACGCGATCCTCGTTCGTCCATTTTTCCGAGCCGACACGCACCAGCCGCCGCACCTCCGCAGGCGCCACACTTTCCTCCGTCTCGCCCACGAGCGCCACGAGCCGGAAACGCCCGATGCAGTGATTCCCCTTCGCATAAGTCTGCTGCAACGCGACCGTCACTTCGCCCGTCTTCGCGCCATCAAGCGGCTGCTCGAATTGAAACGTCGCATTGTGCGGCTTGCCGACACCGCCGCCCACACCCCAGCCCGTATCCGGTTTTCCGTCGAGCGCGCCCTCAACTTTCCATCCCGTCTGCTCGTAGTCCGCCTTCGGCGAATGCAGCGCGAGCTTCGCGCCATCGCGCGACTGCACGCGGAATTCGCTCAGCACAAAGTTGCCTTTGTTCCCACGGCCCGGCCCCTTGTCCGGCAGCGAATCATCCGGCAGCACCTCCAGCATCAGCGCGCTGATGGTCGCTGCGGGGAGCTTCGCCGTGATCGTGTAGGTGTCCTCCTTCGACTGCGCACCGCCCGCGAGCCACGAGCCGTCCGGCAGCTTCGTGAAAGTCGCCTTGCCCGTCGCCTTCACCGCGGAAAGTTCGAGCACCTTGCGCTCAGCCTTCCTCCCCTCAAGTGCTGCGAGCCGCGTGTGCGTCTCCTTTTCCCAAGCGGGCAGACGCGGCTTCAGCCCCTCGCGCGCGGCGGCGAGCTTCACCTCGATCTCCTTCAACTTCGCAAGGTGCGCCGCATTCTTCTTCTCGTATTCAGCAAGCGCGTCGGCGGACTTGCCGACCTTCGCCGTCGTCTCGTCGCCGTTGTTGAAGAACGCGAAGAGCTGGTAGTATTCTCGCTGCGAGATGCGGTCGTATTTGTGCGTGTGGCAGCGCGCGCAGCCGACCGTGAGGCCGAGCCACACCGCGCCCGTCGTCTCCGTGCGATCGAATACGGCTTCGTTGCGGAACTGCTCCTGATCCACTCCGCCCTCGGTGTTCGTCAGCGTCTGCCGGTGAAACGCCGTCGCGAGTTTCTGCTCCGGGGTCGCATTCGTCAGCCGGTCGCCCGCGAGTTGTTCGATGGTGAACTGATCGAACGGCATGTCGCCATTCACCGCCGCGATCACCCAGTCGCGATACCGCCAAGCATCCGGTCGCGGCTTGTCCTTCTCGTATCCGTCGCTGTCGGCGAAGCGCGCCTTGTCGAGCCAGTGCCGCCCCCACCGCTCGCCGAAATGCGGCGACGCCAGCAGCCGATCCGTGAGCGCCTCCACAGCCTGCTGACGATTCACCGCCGCAGCCTTCGCAAATGCATCTGCCTCCTCCGGCGTCGGCAGCAGCCCGGTGAGATCAAGATAAAGTCGGCGGCAAAGCGTGAACGCATCCGCCACCGACGAAGGCTTGATCCCCTCGTGCTCCAATCGCGCGCGGATGAAACGATCCACATCATTCCGCGGCCACGCCCCGTCCTTCACCTCCGGCACCTTCGCGCGCACGACCGGCTTGTAGGCCCAGTGCTCCGTCCACTCCGCGCCGCTCGCGATCCACTTTTTGAAAAGCTCGATCTGCTGCGGCGTCGGACGCTTCACCTTCTTCTTCGGCGGCATCATGTCGTCCTCGTCCTTCGTGAGCATCCGCACGAGCGCCTCGCTCTGATCCGGATGCCCCGGCACAATCGAAGCCGCCTCGCTCTCCAGCACCTTGATCGCACCCTCCCGCGTCGTGAAATTCAGCCCGCCCTTCTGCGAATCCGGCCCATGGCATTCATAACAGTGCTCGGCAAAAATCGGCTGGATGTCGCGCTGAAAATCCACGCTGCCCGCCGCCGATGCAGCAGCCACCGACGCAAGCACAAGGGACGATATTTTGAGAGGGCTCACCATGCTTGAAAGCTACCGCTGCCAGCCGGGTGTGTTAGCGGAAAAGTAGGCATCACTGGGAGCGGCGACATTCCTGTCGCCGTCGTCGCTTGCGCCGGAGGCGCACTCATCCTTGGAAAGGTGGCATGCCCGCCGCCTGCCGTCGGCGGCTACGGTCAGCGCGGCCGCACGACCATCTCCTCGATGATCACATGCGCGGGCATGTTGATGCAGAACACGCAGCAGTCCGCCACATCCTCCGGGCGCATCATCTTCGCAAGAGCCTCGGCATCCGGCACCACGGGGCGTTTCTGGAGCAGCGGCGTGTCAATGTCGCCGGGGAAAATCGCGATGCCGCGCACACCGCGTCCGCGCTCCTCGGCATTGATGCTCTGCGTGAGCCCCGCGAGGCCGAACTTCGACATCACATACGCCGGCCCGGCCTTCGGTGACGCAGCCTTTCCCGCGTCGGAAATCACATTCACGATCGTCCCGCTCCCGCGCGCCCGCATCCCCGGCAGGAACGCCTGCGTGCAGTAATACGCGCCGTTGAGATTCGCGTTCATCATGTCGTGATAGTCTTCGAGCGAGAGCACTTCGAGCGCGCGCTTCGGCGCGTTCGTGCCCGCCGCATTCACGAGCACCTCGACCTGGCCAAACTCCGCGAGCACGCGCTTCCCCATCGCCGCCACCGCCGTGGAATCGCCGATGTCGCACGGGCACACGAGCACCTTGCCGGCGTGTTCGCCCGCGATGCCCGCCGTCTCCAGCAACACGCCCTCGCGCCTGCCGACGAGCGCCACGCTCCAGCCTTGCGACGCCAGAGCGACCGCCGTTGCCCGACCCACGCCGCTGCCGGCGCCAGTGATGACTGCTGTTTTCATAAATCTGTTGTGTCCAAACGTTCCAGTATTCGTCGAAGCAAATCCGCACCGGGACGACCAATCACCAAGTCAATCGGCACCAGCACTCCGCTTTCATTGCGCAGGATATTTCGGTCATGGGCGTCCGCGACAAGGATGCCGAGTTCCGGATGGAAATAGAGCGGCACATCTGAAACCAGCTCCACCTTCCGAAAACCGAGATCGGAGAAATAGGCGTCGATCTCCGGCTGCGCAGGCGAAGGCTGCGAAGCGGATGCCACAATCCACGGCTGCGTCGTAACGATCTCCAATTGCGACTCGTCGAACGCCACCCCCTCGATGCGGATGTCATCGCCGAACAGTTCGTTTTGCCATGCAAGCCGCTCCATGTATTCCAGCGAGGGACGCCGCCACGCCTTCCGCAACAACCGAATGCCCGAAGCGATTCACATGCGTCGCTTTCACTGCGACACCACGCGCCGGATCGTGAAACACCACATGCTCCGCGCCCTCAGCGACGCGAAGGAACTTTTCCACATGGGAAAATGAAAGAGCTCTCCCAACACTCTCCGCCCACTGAATCAGCGCGAGGCGCTGGGCACGTTGCGGGCTGACGCCGTCTCCACGCGCTCGCATTGCAGCCGCGCCTCTGCGGACGAAATCCGCCGCTGACTCAGGCGAATCTTCCGTAAGTCGTCGGCGTGTTTCTTCAGGCATTTGGGAAGCGTGATCACGAATGCACTATTGTTCTGGCATGTGATCAGGTCAATGGCGGATCACAGATCCACCCACGCACCGCTCTCAGCGGACTCCAGCGCCGCATCCATCACGCGGATCACGTTCGCACCCTCGACGAAGCTCGGGACGCACGGACGCTGCGAGCGAATCGCGTCCACAAACTCGAACGCCTGA
>JBDSAR010000324.1:0-7254 GCA_039922035.1 Chthoniobacteraceae bacterium | reverse complement strand
TTGATGCCGTGCGCGCGGCTGAGCTTGATCGCGCACTCCGTCGCCTCCGAGCCGGTCGTGAGCAGGAAGACTTTTTCCAATCCTTCCGGCGCGAGACTCGCGAGATACTCCGCGAGTTCCGCACGCTCTTCGCTCGGGAAACAATAGTTGTGCAGCAGCCCGCTGTTGACCTGATCGATGATCGCCTGCTTCACCTCGGGCGCGCCGTGGCCCGCGTTCGTCACGAGCACACCGCTCGACCAGTCGAGCCAGCGGTTGCCGTATTTGTCGAAGACGAAGATGCCCTCCGCGCGATCCCACACAATCGGCGGCTGCCCGCGCATGGATTGCGGCTCGAACTTCCGCAGCCGTTCAAGAGTCAGCACCGATTCCGGATGCGGAATCTCCGTCGCAATGCGGCGATATTTGGTTTCGACGTGCGGAACAGTCCGCGGAGTGATGCTGAATTCTTTGCCCATGATCGGTGTGGTGTTTCGCTGAAAGAATTAGCGCCGCAAGCGTCTCACCGCTACGCGCATTGTCACGGCTTCCGATACTTTCGTGCCCGCCGGAAAGCGCTGGCCGTCACGGCCCATTGCCCACCTGCACGCGGTAGAATCGCCTCGGCGTGACGCTCGGCGCAGTGCCGGTGACCGTGCCGTCGTCAATCCACAGTTTCGTGGTGCCATCTCCCGAGACCACCGCCGAGCCCGGGTGCCACACGGCGAGATCGTCGCTCCAGAAAACCTGATACGCGCGCTGCGCCAGCGTGGGGAAAGTGATCTCGTAAAATCCCGTCGTGGAATTTCGCGTGGTGTTCCACGCGTAACGATCGAACGCCTGCGGATTCAGTCCGAAAAGATATTCCGCGAGCGCCGTGTTGCCGTCCTTGTCCGTGTCGAGCGATGCGTCGGCTGAATTGAAACGATTCATCCCGTTCGCGATTTCAAATGCGTCCGCCACACCGTCGCCGTCGCTGTCGGCGGCACCCTGCTTGACGATCGCAAACGTGTCCTGGGTCGCGGGAGTCGCGCCGGCCTCGCGCACGAACGTGCCGGTGAGCGTCGTGCCATTCACGTCGAGCACGAGCGAGCCGAGGTTGTTCAGCGAAATGAAATGCGCCGGGTGATTCAGCGTGCCGCCGCCGGTCTGCCCCGCCGAACCCGCGACCGAATACACCGCGCCGAAGTGATCGCGCGGGCCGGTGAGCGGCTTGATGTATGCGCCATTCCCAGCCGGGCGTCCGTCGCCGGCATTCTTTTTCATCGCAGGCGTGAGGGTGCCGGATGTGCCGTAATGCCCGTCGAGGAGATACGAGCGCTCGTAGCAGTGGCTGTGGCCGCTGAGCACGAGGTCCACTCCGCCGGCCTCGAGGATCGGCAGGAATCTTTCCCGCATCTCGACCATCGCCCCCGCGCTGTCGCTCAGGCTGTCGGAATTGTGCGAGCCCTTCGTGTAAGGCGGATGGTGGAAGAAACAGACAATCCATGTGGCCGTCGTGCTCGCGAGATCGCTCCTCAACCAGGCCGCCATGGCACCGTCTTCATTGATCCCCGGCGTGGCCGGATTATCCACCGCGCGGCTCGCCGTCATCGAGTCGAGGCAGATGAAGTGAATGTTCCCGTAGTCGAACGAGTAGTAGTGCTTCGATCCCGAGGGCACGCCGCCGCATTCGCCCGCGGCGGGAAAAGTGTAGATGCTGAAAAACGGATACGTGTCCACGAATGCCGGTGACTGCGCCGTCTCGTGATTCCCGAGGCAGGACCAGAATGGCACCTTCCGCAGCATCGTCGGGTAGATGTTGAAGACGGCAGCCTGAAATTCGGCGTCGGTTCCGGAATTGTACGCGTTGTCGCCGAGCTGCAGCACGAGATCCGGCACCTGCGCGCCAGTCCATGTGTAAAAGCCCTCGCGCACGCCGGTCTGGCTCGCCGTCGCGGTGCCGGCATCGCCGAGCACCCACACACGCGTGCTCACCGCCGTACCCGAGACGGGCGATGTTTTGAAATAAATATCCGCGCCACTCGCGAGCGTGTCCGTGGCCGATCCGACGCTGTAAAAATAGATCGTGTTCGCGGCGAGGCCGGTGAGTTCGACGACGTGCTCCGTCGTCACGCCGGCTTCATCGGATGTCAGGTCGAGGCTCGCGGCACTCGTGCCGTAGCGCACGCGCCCGACGACGGCCAGGCTGCTCCGCCACCGGATCGTCATGCGGTTCGGCGCGGCCTTTTGCAAATATGGCCCGCGCGTCAGCGTCCCGCTCGCCGCTGGTGCGGCAGCGGCGGCGACTGTCGCGGAACGCGAAGATGCGCTCTTCGTCTTCACCAGTGCGAGTGCGAGCACCGGAAGAAATATGAGCAGCGCGCCGAGCTTCATGGATGCAGTGCGGTGAGTGCGCCGATCGCGTGGAGCGCGCGTACCGAGAGCGAGGCCATCGCGTGCGAATCGCGCTGCGCCGACGGCAGCGCAGCGACGCGCACCTGCAATTCGCGCCACGCCGCAAGTGACTCCGCGATGCGCCCCGCCTGCGCGAGCACCGATGCGCGCCGTGCCATGAGCGGTTCCTTGATCGTCGCCGCGCTGAGCGCTTCCGCGAGCCGCCGCAGCGCGCCGTCGGAATTCCCGCGCCCGATCTCGATTTTCACGCCGCACTCCACGAGCGACGGCACGCCGGGCGTCGCTTTCAGCGCACGGTCAATCGCGGCCAGCGCATCCGCCTCACGCCCAGCGGCGCAAAGCAACGCCGCCAGTTCGAAAATCTGATCCGGCTCCGGCTCCTGCGCATGCGACATCGCGCGAACAAATTCCTCCGCGGCCTCCGCCTTTTTCCCCAGCGCGGAGAGCACGCGCGCTCGCCCCATTATCGCCGCTACGTGCAGGGGATGCGCAGCGAGAAATTTATCCAGCGTGACTTTTGCCTCCGCAAAAAATCCGCCCGCCGCCTGCGCACGCGCGCGCACGAAACCCGCGCCGAGATCCTGCGTCTGCCGCCGTTCCGCCTCGTCCACATCAAGCAGGCACACGCGCCAGTCGCCGTGTTCGAGATAGAGGTTCGCGCGACGGAGATACAGCGGGGCGTGGTCCGGCCGCGACGCAATCTCGCGAGTGGCCGACTCGATCATCTCGTGAGTCGAGCCGTGCGCGAAAATCTCCGACCTGTGCAGCACAGCCACGGCTGTCGCACACAGGAGCAAAACGATGGCGCGCCGGTGAGTGGTTCTGTTGGGGATCAAAACATTTTCACGATACATCCAACCCCGGTGTTGTCGAATCTCGCCCCGCCATGCTCGCCGCTGACCGTGTGTACCGAAGGTCCATTTTCAGCTCTGGCAACGCCGGATTTGAACGCAGAGGCGTGGAGAAAAACAGAGACGCACGCAGAGGGATCTCCTGCCTTTTCCTCTGCGGAACTCTCCCTCCAATCCCTGCGTCTCTTCGATGGACATGGCTTTCAGCGACACCCGGTGAACCGCCTCAGCCGTTCAACTCCCCGCACAGCGCCAGCGCCTTCATTGCCTCGGCGGTCGCGATGTAGGTAATATAGTAGTAATTCCCGCGATAGAGCGAGTGCATCCACCAGCGGCCCGAGACGCGCTGCTCGCGTTTCAGCCATGCGACAGCGCGCTGGATGCGAGCGTCGGATGTCGCGATGCCGCTTTGTTTCATCAGAACGATCGCGAGCGCGGTCATGTAGGGATCACTGTCGGGCTTCGCGACGTCGGGCAGGCTTGCGATGAGCTTTAGGACGGTGTCGCTCATCTTGAAATGCCAGTCATTCACCGCAGACATGTCGCGCAGCGACCAGCCGCCATCGGCGTGCTGCTTTTGCGAAAGTAACGCCAGCGCCGCATCGCGCTCCGGCTGCGTGACGAGTTCGGGCATGTAGCTCGCGAGTTGGAGGCGCAGCACGCGGTCGAAATCATTGCGCGGCTGCGCATCGCGGAGCCATGCCTTCATTTTCCCGATGCGCGCCAGGAGCTCCTCGTCCTTGACGCTCGCAAGCCAACCCGGCGCCGCGGTGATGGCGCGCGCGGCCTGCAGCGTGAGTTCAAAGTCGGTGGTGATGTGCGGGACCTCCACCTCGCCGAAGCTGACGAATGCGCCATTGGGCGACTGGCGCAGCATCATTTGGCGCAAGGAGCGGTCGGTGTGCTCCGAGAGTGTTCCAGTCACGTGCCTGTCCCACTCCGCGAGGCCCAGCGAGCACCACACGGCCGTCCATGAGCCGGGAAAATATTTGAGGCCGTCCTTTTCCGTCTCCACCGATGGCTTGTCGGGGATCGCTTTCACAAAATTCTCCAGCACTTCCTCGCTCGGCTTCCCGGGCAGCATTTTCAAGGCAGGCCGTTCACTCATGTAGGGACCGGTCGTGTGGCAGTTGATGCACGACTTCTCGCGCACCCAGGTGACCGCGCCGTCCTCGAGGTATTTCGCAGCCGCCTTGATGGTGTCGGAGTTGAAAGTCGCGACCCTCGGCTCATCCGGCGAGGGAATCGAAACCTTGATGCCTTCCGTCTTGTACTGGAATGCGGGTTTCACCTTCGGCTTCGGATCCTGCTGGGCGAATGCCGCGCAGGCTCCGAGCAGCACGATGATGGGGAACAGAGGGGTCTTCATCGCTTTTTACTGAGGCGGCGTGGGTGTGCCGTGTCAACATTGCGCAAGCACAGGCAGTGTCCTGTTTTGAACCACGGAGGTTCACAGAGGATGCACCGAGGAACCACGGAGACTTTGTGCGCCTCTGTGAATGCCTCCGTGTTCCTCTGTGGTTTATCCACGCGTTCCGAATCAGGAGACCACCCCGCACACTTTCTCAAACGTCGCTTCGCGGCGGCGAAGGTGTGATGTGTTTGAAATTCCAAGCGCTGCCGGCACTTCGGATTCGCCTTGCCCCGTCAGGAGAAGCAGTCTCATCAAAGCCTCATGAACCCCCAATCGCATTTCACTCGCCGCCATTTTCTCGGAACCGCCGCGGCAGCCACCGTCGCCGGCTTGCTCGGCCCCGGCATCTCCACATCGCGCGCCGCGACCGCGACCGGCGAAACGAAACACTTCTGGTACCGCCTCGCACCGGAGGGGCCGTACATTGATTCGCAGCGCGGCAGCAAGGCGTTCGGATTTGGCGACGGGAAGATTTTCCTGTCCGAGGATAACGCAAAGACCTGGGCGCACAGCGCGCCATTTCCCGAGGCGGAGAACATCACCCTCAGTGTGATCCTTAAGAACGGGAACCTCCTCTTCGCCACGCGCGAGAAGCTTTTCCTGAGCACCGACAACCTCGCGACGCACCGGCAGATCGTCGTGAAAAATCGCGATGGCCGCGACTACCTCCCGCACACTCCGCAGAATTCGGAACTGCCCGGCTGGTATTTCCATTCGCTGGACGGCATTCACACTTGGGACATTGACGGCGCGGAGATGCTCGTGTGGGGGAACTATTGCAATGTGGTCGGCGGCCCGGTGCCGGTGAACATCTACTACTCGACCGACAGCGGGCAGACGGTGAAGATCGCGTATTCCTTCGGGCGGAATCCGAAGTTCCAGGAGAAGGGCGCCGAGCCCGCGGCCTTCCTCGGCGATCCCGAAAACAAGCTCATCTGCCGGCACGTTCACGCGGTGGCGTATCATCCGGCAGAGCGCGCATTTTACGCCTGCACCGGTGACATCGATCGCGGACTCGGGAATGAATGCCACTGGCTGCGCGGAACGTATGACGCGAAAGCCGACAAGTGGGACTGGCGCGTGATCGTCTCGGTGAACTCCAACTCGCGCTTCAAATCCGGCGGCATCAATTTCGTGGACGGACAGCTCTACTGGGCTGCGGATGCAAACGGCCCCAAGCCGCCCAACGAGAAACACGACCGCGGCATCTTCCGCTGCGCCCCGGCGGATCTCGCCGACCCGACGAAGCACACGAAGCTTTTCAACGCGGAATTCGAGATGGCGAACATGATCATCGAGGACGGCGTCATCCTCGCGGGGCATTGCGCCCCCGCGTCCACCTTTGCCACCGGCATCGCGGTCTCGAACGACATGGGCAGGACTTGGGCGGAGTATGATCTGAAGGAGTTCGGCCCGCGATCCCCCTGCCGCTTCCACCCGAAGAACAGCGACGGCTGGTTCCGCGTGGACTTGCGGAAAAAATGGATCGATCGCGGCGAGGTCCTGTTCATCAAGCCGAAGCCGTGAGCGCGCAGGGACGCGGCTCCGGCGCCCGGCTCACCGCCTCCGCATCTTCGGTCGCGCCTTGATTCCGTCGCGAATGATTTTCAGCACGCGCTTGCGCTCGTCGCCTTCGATGAGCTGACGCGGCGCGCGCACCCACTCCGCGCCGAGGCCGGTCTCCTGCGCGCAGAGCTTGATGTATTGCACGAAATGCGGGTGCGTATCGAGCTTCATGAGCGGCTGGAACCAGCGGAAAAATTTCCTCGCCTCGTCCCATCGGCCCTCGCGCGTGAGTTCCCACAGGTGCTGATTTTCCGCGGGGAATGCGATGCCCGTGCCCGCGACCCAGCCATCAATTCCGAGAATGCTCGACTCCAAAATTAGATCGTCCACTCCGGTGAAAACCGCGTAACGGCCGCCGATTGCGTTGTGGATTTCCGTGATGCGCCGCGGGTCGCCGGAGCTTTCCTTCAGCGCGACGAATGCCGGCTCATCCGCCAGCTCCGCGAACATCGCGGGTGTGATGTCATTCCCGTAGCTGATCGGGTTGTTGTAAATCATCACCGGCAGTCCGCCGCCTCGCGCGACGGTGCGGAAATATGCGAGCGCCTCGCGCGCGTCGCCCTTGTAGCTCATCGGCGGCATGAGCATCACGCCGCTCGCGCCGAGCTTTGCCACATCGCGCACATACTGAATCGCCGCGTGCGTCGAGGACTCCGCGACGCCGCTGAGCACCGGCACCCGCCCGCGCGCCGCTTCCACCGCGCAGCGAATCACCGCGAGCTTTTCGTCGGGCGAAAGCGTCTGGTTTTCCCCGAGCGAACCGCACATCACGAGCCCGCTGACGCCGCTCTTGATGAGCGCTTCGAGATGCCGCGCCGTCGCAGGCAAATCGAGCGATTGGTCCTTCTTAAGTTGAGTCGTGCAGGCGGGGAATACGCCGGTCCAGTGGGGTTTCATGGCCTCCTTTCAGCGCGAAAAATCGCGCGCGTCACGCGCATTCGCATCCTCCGCTACTCGCTGCCGGAGACGGAAAATTCATCCACGTCGATCCGATCGCCTGCGCCATCCGGCGTGCGGATGATCACGACCTTTCCCACACGTGTGATC
>JBDSAR010000323.1:0-4830 GCA_039922035.1 Chthoniobacteraceae bacterium | reverse complement strand
TGACCATCAGCACGCCGGACCACGCGCATTACCCCGCGGCCATGCACGCGCTCAGCCACGGCAAGCACATCTTCATCCAGAAGCCGCTCACGAACACGCTCTGGGAAAACCGCCAGCTCCACCTCGGCGCGCGGAAGAAAAAAGTGATCACGCAGATGGGCAACCAGGGCCACACCTACGAGGACAACCGCGTGGTGAAGGAATGGATCGCCGCCGGTGCCATCGGCAAGGTGAAGGAAGTCCACGTGTGGACGAACCGCCCAATCTGGCCGCAGGGCAAGAGCGCCATCATCACCCCTTCTCCCGTGCCCGATACGCTCGACTGGGAGCACTGGCTCGCCGGCACGCCGGACGCGCCCTACTCGCCGACGATCCATCCTTTCAAATGGCGCGGCTTCCTCGAATACGGCGCGGGCGCATTTGGCGACATGGGCTGCCATCTCATTGATGCGCCCTCGATGTCCCTCGGCCTCGGCGTGCCGAGCTTCGTCACCGCGACGCAGGTGGACGATCTCACGGACATCGCATGGCCGACCGGCTCGATCGTGAAGATGGAATTCCCGAACAACTCGCACGGCAACGTGACGCTCACGTGGTACGAGGGCAAGAGGCCCGACGGCACGCCTTACCTCCCGGATTTCCCCGAAATCGTTGACCTGAAGGAAGCGTTCAAGAACGAGAAGAACCCGGAGAAGAGCGGCACCGTTTCGCCCGGCGGCTGGTTCATCGTCGGCACCGAGGGCATCATCTTTAACAAGAACGATCAGGCGAAGGATCCGCAGATCTGGCCGAGGAAGCGCCGCGAGGAATTCCTCGCCAAGCCGACGGCAAAGACCGAACCCCGCAGCATCGCGCCCGGCAATCCGCAGCAGGAATGGGCCGAGTCCATCAAGCTCGGCAAGGAGCAGGCGGACGCCGGCCACTTCGACTATTCCAGCCCGCTCACCGAACTCACGCTCATCGGCGGCCTCGCCATGCGCTTCCCCGGCAAGCGCCTCGCGTGGGACTCCGCGGCGCTCAAGGTCACGAACAACGAGGCCGCGAACGCGTTCATCAAGCGCAAGGCGTATCGCAAGGGCTACGAGTATTCGGCCGAGAGCATCTGACCCCTGCGCAGCGAGAGGCTCCGCGAAATCACACGGCCGTACGACCTTTGCGTCGTACTCTCATTTGGCGGAAATAAACCCGATTGTGTTCCCGGTTTGAGCGGTGCTCTTGCGCCGCTTCGGAGGGTCGCAGCTCCTACTTGAGAGCGGCGGCTCGCGCGCAATGTGAAAGCGACATTCCGCGCCGCGTGGCAGCGCTGGTGCGCATCCGCAGCCGGGGAGTGAGCGACGAATTTCATATGCCGATCCGCGAAGTCATGCAGACTGCGGCGCAGGATCGCCAATCGCGGGAATGATCCCGCCCGCCGTCCATGCCGCACAATCCGCAAATGCCCCCTGACACCGCTCCCATTCCGAAAGGCCGCGCCTGGCTGCGGCTGATGATCGCGTTCATGGTCGCGTTCGACATGGCCGCATTTTTCCAGTGGGCCGACGGCGCGTTCCAAAGTGAATTCGGCGGGCATCCGGACGAAGCGGCTCATTATCTCAAGAGCCTGAACACGCGGGACCGCGAGGCCGCCTCATCGCCGACAACACACGCAGGCGCAGGGAGCCGGGTGTTCGATCTCGCGCTGGGCGGATGGATGCACGCGTTCGGAAAATCGCGGATCGCGGCGATGCTTTTCATGACAGTGATCGCGGCGGCGACGGCCACGCTGGTCTTCGGCGCGATGCGCCGTGAATCGGGCGACTGGGCCGCGGCGATCGCATCACTGCTGTGGCTAGGCACGCCGGCGGTGCGCGAAGCGTACGAGACGATTCTGCCGGAACAGCTCGGCGCATTCATCCTCACGGGTGCCGCGCTGCTGTGGACGCGGCCGATGGATGCCGGAAACCCGCGGCGCACCGCGACCGCAAAATGGATCGGCACGGCGGCCATGCTCGGCATCGGATGCCTGCTGGCCTACGTGAGCATGATCGCCATCAAAATCACACCGGGCGATCCGCGCGCCGCGTGCTCGTTTTTGAAAGAGTGCGTCTCCGTCCCAGGCATCGCGGTCGCGGTGTTTGCCGTCACGGGCATCATGCTCGGTGCGCGCGGTGGCGCGGTCTGGGCTGCGATGGCCGCGCTCGTCGCGGGCGTGCTTTTTGCGCGATGGATGAAGGCGGGCGTCGCGGATGTGCGCGTGCTCATCGTGGCCACTCCTGCGCTGGCGATGCTCGCTGCCCGCGGGGCGGTTGCGCTGGCCGGGATCACCGGTTCGCATGCCGCGACCGCCGGCGGGAAGTCGCGTCGCAGTGCGCTCTGGATTCTTCTGCTCCTTCTGCTCGCGCTGCCGCCGGATTTGCTGAGCCCGTGGCAGAAGGACTGGAGCGGCTTCGGCCCCGCAGCGGATGCGCTCGTTGAGGAATCGCACGGCACAGCGCACGTGCTTGTGGTTTCAGACCCGCTCGGCGAGGGGCTGCTGCTTTCGGAAATCGCGATGCGGGATGGCGCGCGGCATGTCACGGTCGAGCGCGGCAGCGAGACGCTCGCGGATCCCGATCCCGCGGTGCCGCGCGGCTCCGGGCAGCGCTTCCACGAGGATGAGCAGCTGTTCGCACACCTCACCTCGGGCCGCATCCGTTACATCGTGCTGGACAGTGCGGTGCCTGGGGAGCGCCGCACTGCATACCACGATCAGGTCCGCCGCGTCCTCGATGGGAATGTGCGCAGTTTCTGGCCGATCTGCGACAGCCCTGTCGTTCGCGACGGCGAGCCGCAGGGCCATCCGCTGCGAATCTTCCGCGTGATGCAGTCGCCCGATGCGGAGCTTCAATAGCGCGCGACGACATGCGCGCGGTTCCGCAATCCGGAGCCGGAAAAGGACCCCGCGCCCGGAGCGCGGCTTGACCGCGCCTCGCTTGATGATACGGACGACCCCACATGTCCGATCTGATTCACGAATCCAATTTTCTCCCTGTCGAAATCACGCGAGAGACCGTCCTCGCGGATGCGACGGCGAATCCCTTCAAGCTCGTCGTGGATCCGGTGATGCGGATCAAGCTGCGCCGGGCGCTCTTTGATCTGATCGAAAATCACGACCAGGAGCTCGCCGCCTACGTGAGCGACGGCCTCCTCGCGCTGGAGAGCTACAAGGAATACATTGAGATTTTCGCGAAGAGCCTCCGCGAGAGCATGGCGACGCGCGAGGGTGTGGCGTATCTGCTGCAGGCCTGCGGATTCCACGCGGATCCGGAATCAATCAACCTCAATCCCGAGACGCGCTGGAAGATTCATCGCTGAGGCGGTGCGCCGGGCCGGCGCAGGCGGAATTTTGAAGCATCCGGCAGGGGCGGTCCGCGCGTTTCGCCACCGGTGATCTTACCGCTCGCCAACGGCTAGCCCGTCGGCAAAAAACTGCCATCATTCCACCATGAACCGTCCCCTCATCACTTCGCTCCGCGCTCGCACTTTCATCGTCTCCGCGGCCGCGCTCGCAGCCGGCACGCTCGCATGGGGACTGCACAATAAGAATGCCGGGCCCGAGAGCTTCGAGATCAAGTTCAAGCTGCCGCCTCCAAAGCCACTCACGCCGGAGGAGGAGTTGAAGACCTTCAAAGTGGCAAAGGGCTTCCATGTGGAGCTCGTCGCCGCGGAGCCGATGATCCAGGAGCCGGTCGCGCAGGCGTGGGATGAAAAGGGACGCCTTTTTGTCTGCGAAATGCGCGGCTACATGCAGGACGTGGAAGGCAAGGGCGAGGACCAGGCGCTCGGGCGCATCGTCATGCTCGAGGACACGGACGGTGACGGGAAAATGGACAAGCGCACGGTCTTTGCCGACGGCCTCGTCCTGCCGCGCGCCCTCGCGTGCGTGAATGGCGGCCTGCTCGTCGCGGAGCCGCCCGTGCTGTGGTTCATGAAGGACACGAAGGGCACCGGTGTCGCAGATCTCAAGGAACAGGTGGACGGCGCGTACGGCGTGCGCGGCGGACAGCCCGAGCACATGGCGAACTCGACCACGCGCTTCCTCGACAACTGGATCTACTCCGCGAACCACGCGATGCGCTACAAGCTCAAGGACGGAAAGTGGATCAACGAGAGCACCAGCAGTCGAGGCCAGTGGGGCATGACGCAGGACGACTACGGGCGTCCCTTTTACAATTTCAACTCCGACTTTCTCCGCGCGAATTTCGTCCCCGAGACGCTCTACAAGCGCAACCCGAACTTCGCGGCGAGCGCCGGCGCGGGCGTGCAGATCCTGAAGGACCAGACATGCTGGCCTTCGCACCAGACGCCCGGCGTGAACCGCGGCTACGAGCCAAAGCAGCTCCGCGCGGACGGCACACTGGCCACCTGTACCGCCACCTGCGGCGCAGGCATCTACCGCGGCGGACTTTTCCCGAAGGAATTTGCCGGCAACGCATTCATCCCCGAGCCGTCCGGCAATCTCGTGAAGCGCGTGATCATCGAGGAAAAGGACGCCGTCCTCACCGCGAAGAATGCATACGGCGAGAAGACGGAATTCATGACCTCGACCGACGAGCGTTTCCGCCCCGTGAACGCGTACACCGGGCCCGACGGCGCGCTCTACATCACCGACATGTATCGCGGCGTGATCCAGCACAAGGGCTTCCTTACGCACTACCTCATCGCAAACATCCTCGACCGCAAACTGGAGCAGCCGATCAACCAGGGCCGCATCTGGCGCATCGTCCCCGACGGCGCGAAGCTGCAGACGGTGAAGCTGCCCGACGAGAGCGCAAAGATTGTGGATTTCCTCGGGCACAAAAACGGCATCGT
>JBDSAR010000322.1:0-4406 GCA_039922035.1 Chthoniobacteraceae bacterium | reverse complement strand
TGATGGGAAAGCCGGGCTGCCTGCTCACGCTGTCGAGCCAGTTCGGTGCGAATACGCTCACCGTCACGCACGCGCTGGAGGACGCTCTCGCGGAGCTGAAGCCGCTCTTCGCGCGGCAGGGCATCACCGTGTTTCCGGCGCTGCACCGTCCCGCGACTTTCATCGAGACGGCGCTGGCGAATGTGCAGTCGTCGCTGATGATCGGCGGCGCGCTTGTCGGGATCGTGCTGCTGCTGTTCCTGCTCGATTTCCGCACGGCGTTCATCTCGTTCATCTCGATCCCGCTGTCGCTGCTCACGGCGGTGCTCGTGCTCGATGCGTTCGGCGTGTCGCTGAACACGATGACGCTCGGCGGCTTCGCGGTCGCGATTGGCGTGGTGGTGGACGATGCGATCATTGACGTGGAAAACATCCTGCGCCGCTTGCGTGAGAACGCGGCGCTCGCGGTGCCGCGTCCGCTCTGGCGCGTGGTGCTCGATGCCTCGATCGAAGTTCGGAGCGCGGTGGTGTATGCGACGTTCGTCGTCACGGTCGTCTTCCTGCCGGTGCTCACGATGTCAGGATTGCAGGGGCGATTTTTCGGACCGCTCGGTGTGGCATTCATCCTCTCGGTGCTCGCTTCGCTGGCGGTCGCGCTGACGGTGACGCCCGCGATGTGCCTCGTGTTTTTGAAAAATGCGAAGGCTCACGAGGAACCCGCGTGGGTGCGCGGGCTGAAGTCGCTGCATCGCGACTGGTGTCTCTTTTTCGCACGCTGGCCGCTCGCCACAATCCTCGGTGCGCTCGTGCTGGTCGGCGGCGCGTGCTGGATCGGTGCGACAAAATTTGGCGGTCAGTTGCTGCCGGATTTCCGCGAGGGGCATTTCGTCGTGCAGGTCACGGCGCGGCCCGGCACTTCGCTCGGCGAAATGCTGCGGCAGGGCGAGCGCATTTCCACGATGATGCTGGCGAACGATCACATCGCGACGGTCGAGCAGCAGGTCGGGCGCGCGGAGGCGGGCGAGGACACTTGGGGGCCGCACAAGAGTGAATTTCACATCGAGCTGAAGCGCGGCACGACGCCGGATCAGGAGGTCGAGACGCAGAAGGCGTTGCGCGAAATGCTGGAGGAATTTCCCGGCATCACCAGCGAGGTGCTCACTTTCCTTGGCGACCGCATCGGCGAGACGCTGACCGGCGAGACGGCGCAGGTGGTCGTGAATGTCTTCGGCGACAATCTCGACGCGCTCGATGCGACCGCGCGCGACATCGCGAAGCAGCTCGGCGCAGTGACGGGCAACGCCGACGTGCAGGTGAAATCGCCGCCGGGTCTGCCCGTGCTCGCGGTGCATCTGCGCCCGGAGCGGCTCACGCAATTTGGGTTCCGTCCGCTCGAAGTGCTCGACGCGGTGCAGGTGGCGTTTCAGGGAGCGGATGTCGCGCAGATGGTGCGTGGGAGCCGCATTTTCGAGCTCGCCGTGATCCTCGCCGACGACGCGCGGCGCGAGCCGGAGAGCGTGGGCGATCTGCTCGTGACGAATGGCGACGGGCTGCGGATGCCGCTGCGCCAACTCGCCGACGTGGAACTGACGAACGGGCGATACAGCATTCAGCACGACGGTGCGCGTCGGCGGCAGACGGTGACGTGCAACGTCGAGAAGCGGGATGTTTCCTCATTCGTCACGGAGGCTCGCAAGCGCGTGGATGAAAAGCTGGCGAAGCCCGCAGGCGTGTATCTCGAATGGAGCGGCGCTGCCGAGGAGCAGACGAAGGCGCAACGCGAATTGCTGGTGCATTCGCTCGTCGCGTTTGTCGCGGTGGTGATTTTGCTCACGCTCGTTTTTCGCAAAGCGCGGCACGTCGCGCTCGTGCTGGCGAATCTGCCGTTTGCTCTCGTCGGCGGCGTGCTCGCGGTTTTTGCAGGCGGCGGACTGCTCAGCATCGGATCGCTCGTGGGATTCGTGACGCTGTTCGGAATCAGCACGCGCAACAGCATCATGCTCATCTCGCATTACGAACATCTCGTCGGCGATGAAGGCGCGCCGTGGACGCTCGAAACCCTCGCGCGTGGCGCGGGCGAACGGCTCGTGCCGATCCTGATGACCGCGCTCGTCACCGCGCTCGGTGTGCTCCCGCTCGCGCTCGGCAGCGGCGAGGCCGGACGCGAGATCGAGGGACCGATGGCGATCGTGATCCTCGGTGGGCTGATCACTTCCACCGCGCTGAACCTGCTCGTGCTGCCTGCCCTTGCGTGGAAGTGGGCGCGGTTTGGAAATGCGGGCGCAGAGGGAGGGCCGTAGAGCGATTCATCCGACTCGGAGAATAGGCGCCGTTGGCGTTTCGTAGCTCTTCCTTGGGTTCTGGGGACTTGCGGCGATTACCCGATCAATGCAAGATCAGTTCATTGCTGAATTTTGGTGAAGGCGCACTGGCCGGTCTTTTCGACCAGTGGTGACCGGACGTTCATTTGACGGAATCGAAGCGGGGTGATTTTGTGCGGAACATAACCTGCTCCATGCTGCTCTTCGATAGGAGTTTGAATATCCCCCAGCCCCCGCCACTGATCTTTCGTCCATGTTCCATCCCCGCATCCTTGCATGTTTCAATCGTAACTCAAAAGCCTCACTCCTCATCGTGCTGGTGGCAGCACTTGCATTCGCATTTTGGCCCGCGCGCCCGCAGACGTCCGAGAGACCCGGAAGTGAGCACAATGCTGTCACTCCAAATGCGAACGGCTCGCTGAATGCGGACGCAGGGAAATCGCCCTCGGTTCAAAATCACAATCCCGCGGATTCGCGCGCCGATGTGGCTGCCCCCACGGTCCCGCCCGATCAGGTGATTGGGCGCTTTGCGGACTGGACGAAGGAGTATCTCAAGGCCGGGCTAAAGGAGCGCGCAGTGCTTCTGAATGAGGGCATCGCGCTAGCGCAGGAACGCAGGCCCATTTTCAAGCAGCTCATCAAAAGTGATCCGCAGCGCGCGCTGGCCGATGCGGTGCCGATGGTCGCACGTCAGCAATTGCCGCAGAGCATCGTGAATTCGCTCGAAGAACGCGTGGCCGGGCGCGCGGTGCTGCGCGTTTACCAGAGCACACCGGTGCCCGGCGAAGCTCCGGCAGGCACGACGCGGATTGCGGAATTCGAGAATGGGAAAACTTACGCGGCCTTCGCATACGGACGCCGTGCGGAGAAGGTGACTTGGACTCCCGATGCCTCGCTGAATGGCGTCGCGCTCGATAGCCAGCTTGCGGTGAGCAGCGATCCGCTGCGTGTGCTGGAGGTCGGTGAGATTCCGGATGCGACGAAGAAGGCGGTGACGGTTTGCCCTGTGTCGGGATTGAAAACTGCCGCGCCAAATGTCGCGGCGGCACAGGCGATCACGGAGGAGACACCTGCGGTCGAGGTGTACGGCGAGATCGTCTATCTTTGCAACGGGTCGCACACGACGGTCTATCGCCAGACGATCATCCAGGCCGAGGGCGGCACGGGCGGGCCGGTGACTTTCACGGGACTGCTGCCCGCCGCGCCGACGCCGTCGCTCGGCACGCTGCGCATCCTCTACATCCCGCTCACTTTCCAGGATCAGAACGCCGTGCCCGCGACCGAGGGCAAGTGCTACGAGATCATGCGCGACGTGGCGGACTACTACGCGAAGTCCTCGTATGGCCGACTCACGACGCTCACCACCGTGACGCCGCCGATCAAGCTCCCGCACGACGAGGCGTGGTATGTGCAGAAGGATTCCTCAAACGGCGGCGACATCGACGGCCTCGGTCTCGAACAGACGCACGCGCGTGCAGAGGCGCGGAAAATCGGGTTCGACGACGCGGACTTTGACTGCGTGGTGCTGCGGCTGAATGGCGGCGCAAAACCGACGGGCGGCTGGGGCGGCGGCGGCAGCGTGTGGACGTATGCTGATTCCGTGGGGATCGTCGCGCACGAAATCGGCCACACCTTCGGCCTGGCGCACGCGAACTTCTGGGACACCGCCGGCACGAGCGCGATCGGCGCGGGTGCGAATGCGGAGTACGGCGACAGCTTCGACGTGATGGGCAGCGGCGGCGTGCCGACGGATCACTACAACGCGCAGGCGAAAAACCAGATCAAGTGGCTGCCGAGCGACTACATCCAGACCATCGCGCAGAGCGGGCAGTATCGGATTTACGCGTTCGACCAGCCGAGCCTCGTGCCGTCGCAATACTACGCGATGAAGATCGTGAAGGACTCGGCGCGCACGTATTGGGGCGAGTTTCGCCAGCTCTACACGGGCAGCACGTCGCGCCCGTGGGCGGACAAGGGGCTGATCCTCGGATGGAATTTCCCGAGCGGCAGCGGCAGCAACATCCAGCTCATTGATACGACGCCGGGCTCGCCCTACGCGAAGGACGACTCGCCGATTTCGATTGGCCGCACGTTCTCGGATTTCGA
>JBDSAR010000321.1:0-5112 GCA_039922035.1 Chthoniobacteraceae bacterium | reverse complement strand
CTGCGACTCGCCCAACCAGACCACTGCTTGAAAAACTTCCGCGCGTTGCCTGCATAGCGGCAATACCAGAAGCGCCGAAAGACTTCCTTGATCGCCCAGGCCCGCGCGCCTTTTAAGTCCGAGCCTTTGAGTTCCGCAAATCGCACCGTCTGCTCCTCATTGCGCTTGTCGGGATCGAAGCCAAAGAGCCGCTGGGTCCCTTTGAACCGGTCGTCGCCGAGCTTCTGCAGGCGCCGGTTCTCCTCACAAGGCACCGCCGCCACGGCGTCGTTGAGATGCGCGCTGATGTGGAAGCGATCCCGCCTCATAAGTCACCTTCACGTCGACCGACTTGCTCCCTGTATCCAGCTTCACCGCCTCCACGGTCCACGGCGTTTTCAAGCCAAGAAGATGCACGTAAAGCATGTCGGTGCCACGTCAAAGGTGAAAGCCGATCGCCCGATTGGTGAGAGGAACCCATTCCACATCGTGATGTGAAGGCGTTTTTCACGGTTGCGCGGGGCGGACTTCGCAATTGCTGCGACGCGCGACAGTCGGAATACTCCGCGCCTTCCAGATCATGAAAACAAAAAAATCACTGCTGTGCTTGGGGTTGGGACTGTTGCTCACTGGCGCGCACGCCGACGAGGGCATGTGGCTTTACAGCGACCCGCCGCGCGCGCAACTCAAGGAGCGATACAACTTTGATGCGACGCCGGAATGGATGGAGCATTTGCAGAAGTCATCCGTGCGTTTCAACAGTGGTGGTTCGGGCGAGTTCATCTCCGGGGACGGGCTGATTCTTTCCAATCACCACGTCGGCGCGGACACGCTGCAAAAGGTGAGCACGAAGGAGCACGACTATTTGAAAAACGGCTTCTACGCGAAGTCGCTGGCGGAGGAAATCAAGGCGCCGGATCTCGAACTGAACGTGCTCATGAGCATCGAGGACGTGACGGTGCGCGTGAATGCCGCGGTGAAATCCGGTGCGTCCGACGAGGAATCCTTCAAGGCCCGCCGCAGCGTGATGGCGGAGATCGAGAAGGAGTCCAAGGACAAGACCGGCGAGCGCAGCGACGTGGTCACGCTGTATCAGGGCGGGCGCTATCACCTCTACCGATTCAAACGCTACACGGATGTGCGCGTGGTCTTCGCGCCCGAGCAGCAGATCGCTTTCTACGGCGGCGATCCGGATAACTTTGAGTATCCGCGTTTCGATCTCGATGTGTGCTTTTTCCGCGCCTACGAGGACGGGAAGCCCGCGAAGATCGAGCACTATCTGAAATGGAGTCAGAGCGGGACGAAGGACGGTGACTTGGTTTTCGTGTCCGGTCATCCGGGGCGCACGAGCCGGCTCTTCACGATGGCGGAACTCGAATATGTGCGCGACGTGCAGATGCCGCGCACGCTCCAGCGACTCTTCCGCGTGGAGGTGATCCTGAATTCCTACAACGGGCGCAGTCAGGAAAACGCGCGACGTGCGAAGGAGGATTTCTTCGGCGTGCAGAACAGCCGCAAGGCACGCAAGGGCGGACTCGCCGGGCTGCTCGATCCGGAGCTGATGGCGAAGAAGGGCGCCGCGGAAAAATCGCTGCGCGAAAAGATCGCCGCGCGCGAAGATCTCAAGGACACGCTGGCCGCGTATGATCGCATCGCCGCAGCGCAAAAGGTCATCGCCGAGAATGCGCGCACCTACAATCTGCTCGAAAGCGGCACCGCATTTCACTCCGAACTTTTCGGCATCGCCCGCACGCTTCTGCGCGCGGGAGAGGAACGCCCCAAACCGAATGGCGAGCGGCTGCGTGAATTCAACGAGGCGGGGCGCGAATCGCTGGAGCTGGCGCTGTTTTCCGACAAGCCGATTTACCCGGACCTCGAGGAACTGCTGCTGACGGATTCGCTGACGTATCTCGCCGAGGAACTCGGCGCATCCTCGCCGCTCGTGCAGAAAATCCTCGCCGGCAAATCGCCAAACGCGCGCGCGGTGGAACTTATCAAAGGGACGAAGGTGAACGATGTCGCCTTCCGCAAAAAGCTCTTCGAGGGCGGCGCGTCCGCGGTGGACGCCGCGAATGATCCGATGATCGCGCTCGCAAAATTGGTGGACGGCGAGGCGCGCGCGCTGCGCAAAATCATGGAAGCGCAAGGCGAGGCCAAACAGCAGTCGCACGCGAAGATCGCCAAAGCGCGCTTCGCGCTCGAAGGCACGAGCAGCTATCCCGATGCGACGTTCACTCTGCGCCTCGCGTTCGGCACGGTGAAAGGCTTTGCGGAAGGCGGGCAGCAGATTCCCGCGCACACGACCTTCGCCGGACTCTACGAGCGCGCGGCGGAACACGACAACCGCGAGCCGTTCGACCTGCCGAAGATTTGGACGGACAGCAAATCGAAGATCGATCTCGCGACGCCGTTCAACTTCGTCTCCACCGCCGACATCATCGGCGGCAATTCCGGCAGCCCCGTCGTGGACCGCAAGGGCGAGTTCGTCGGCATCATTTTCGACGGCAACATCCAGTCGCTCGTGCTCGACTTCGCCTACAGCGACGTGCAGGCGCGCGCCGTGTCGGTGGACTCACGCGGCATCGTCGAGGCGCTGAAGAAGGTCTATGGCGCAGACGCGCTGGTGAGCGAACTGAACACCGGGCATTTCAGGAGGCGGATAAGAGTGAACACGAACTAAGCGCGGGAATTTGATCCGCACCTCCACACCATGAGCACGAAAACCGACAAGCCGACGGACGACTTCGAGCCCTACATCCCCGCGTCCTCGAACCTCCCCGAGCTGCGCGCCCTCCCACTGATCGTCGGTACAATCCTTGGAATGATCTTCGGCGCGTCGTCGCTTTACCTCGTGCTGAAAGTGGGGCTGACGGTGAGCGCGTCCATTCCGGTGGCGGTGATTTCGATCGCGCTGTTTCGCGTGCTGTCGAAGTTCGGGATGCGCGACGCCACCGTGCTGGAGAACAACATCGTGCAGACCGCCGGATCGGCGGGCGAGTCCATCGCGTTCGGCGTGGGTGTGACCATGCCGGCGATTCTCATCCTCGGTTTCGATCTCGAGGTGACGCGCGTCATTCTCGTCTCCGTGCTCGGCGGATTGCTCGGCATCCTGATGATGATCCCGCTGCGCCGCGCGCTCATCGTGCAGCAGCACGGCACGCTGAAATACCCCGAGGGCACGGCGTGCGCCGAAGTGCTGAAGGCCGGCGCTTCGCACGAATCGCAGGTCGCTGCCGCGCGCGGCGAGAAAGTGGATGCTCTCGCGAAGACTGCGGTCACCGGGGCGAAGACCATCTTCACCGGCTTCGGGCTCGGCGTGATCTACAACGTCGCGATGAAGGCGTTTTACCTCTGGAAGGACACGCCGGAGAAAGTCTTCAAGGCCCCGCTCAAGGGCGGCTCGGTCGCGTGCGAAATCACGCCAGAGCTGCTCGGCGTCGGCTACGTCATCGGCCCGCGCATCGCGGCGGTGATGGCGGCGGGCGGCGTGCTTTCCTATCTGCTGCTCATCCCGCTGATCCAATTTTTCGGCGACGGCCTCACCAGTCCGCTCGCACCAGCCAAGATGCTGATCCGCGATATGGATCCCGCCAAGATTCGATCCGAGTATATCCTCTACATCGGCGCGGGCGCAGTCGCGGCGGGCGGCATCATCAGCCTGCTACGTTCGCTGCCGCTCATCTGGCATGGCATCCGCGGCGGGCTGCGCGACTTCGGCGGGAAAAAGGCGAGCGGCGGCGCCGTGCCGCGCACGGATCGCGATCTCTCGATGAAGTTCGTCTTCGTCGGCATCGCCGCGCTCGTCGCGGCCATCCTCTTTGCCCCGAGCCTGCACATGAATGTCGCGGGCGCGGTCATGATTGTTTTCTGCGGCTTCCTGTTCGTCACCGTGTCGTCACGGCTCACGGGTGAAATCGGCTCCAGCTCGAATCCCATCTCCGGCATGACCATCGCGACGCTGCTACTCACGTGTCTCGCGTTTCTCGCGCTCGGCTGGACGGATCGCGTCTTCTACATCACCGCCCTCTCCGTCGGCGGCATCGTCTGCATCGCATCGTCGAACGGCGGCACGACCTCGCAGGATTTGAAAACGGGGCACCTCATCGGCTCAACGCCCCGCTCGCAGCAGATCGCCATCCTCATCGGTGCGCTCGCCTCCGCGCTCGTGCTCGGGCCGATTTTGCTGATGATGAACAATGTCGGGAAAGTGTATGTCCCCGTGACGACCGAGATTCGCACCGACGTTTCCAAGCTCAGCGATAGCGACAAGGCCACGCTCACCGGCCCGCAGGGCAAGCAGGACACCAAGAGCTACTTCGTCTGGCATCAGGAGGACGAGGCCAGCAACGCCTCCCGCCAATACCTCGTGGATGACACCGGCAAGGCCGTCTATCTCGTGGACCCCGGCATCAACGGCACCGTCACCAAGCGCCCCGACGGCAGCAGCGTGGAAAAGTGGAAGTTCGTCGCCCCCAAGGCCACGCTCGTCTCCTACATCATCAAGGGCATCCTCAGCCAAAGACTGCCGTGGACCCTCGTGCTCTTCGGCGTCATGATCGCCATCGTCCTCGAACTCTCCGGCATCCCCTCTCTCGCCTTCGCCGTCGGCGTCTATCTCCCGCTCTCAACCTCCATGGCCGTCTTCATCGGCGGCGTCGTGCGGTGGCTCGTGGACTCGAAGCGCCGCAAACACGCCGACTGCGCGCATATGACTGAGGAGGAACACATCGCCGAGGGCGACAAGAGCCCCGGCGTGCTCATGGCCTCCGGCTACATCGCAGGCGGAGCCATCGCGGGCATCGGGATCGCCTTCATGGCAGGCGTCTTCAGCGAACTTTACGACAAGCTGGAAAAATGGGCGACCGCGAGCAACCCCTTCTACGCCCGGCTCACGCCCTCGCAGATTTCTCCCGATCTGCTCGCGCTGATTCCCTTCGCCGCGATGGTGCTCATCCTCTATCTCGCCGGACGCGGAAAGATTCTCGCAGGGCGCAAACATTAGCCAGCCGCGAAGGAATTGAATCGGGAGCTTGAGGCGGCGATTGCACCGTGCATGATGCCGAGCTTCTCCCACCATGAAAACTCCACCGACTGCCATCCCCCATTCCCCCATCACCCGTCGCACTTTCCTGA
>JBDSAR010000320.1:0-4160 GCA_039922035.1 Chthoniobacteraceae bacterium | reverse complement strand
GATTTCGCGACATCTATGGAGAGCTTGTTCATAGGTGGAAATCAGGTTTCGCATCCGCAGTCTCGCCCCCGTCACTAAAAGGTAACAATGCATTGCTTGCCCGCTTTACGGTGTGGGTGAGATAGGGCATCGCAAACTTCACCCGATGATTCGAAACCGCCTGCGCTTCTTTTTTCCGCCCATGCAGGTGTGCCTGATCCCATTGCTGGCGGGGCTGTGCGGCTTTGCGAAAGGAGTGGAGGCGCGTGACGCCAAGATCCCGGAACAACCAGTACCGCCGTCGGCAGAGACGCAGCAGAAGCTTTTCATCCGCGAGTTCCGCGTGCTCGGCACGCAGACGCTGCCGCGCATCGAGGTGGAGGAGGCGGTGTATCCGTTCCTCGGGCCGGGGCGCACTTTCGATGATGTGGAGAAGGCGCGCGCGGCGCTCGAAAAGAAGTACCACGACAAGGGCTACAAGGCGACGCAAGTCGTGATCCCGGAGCAGACCGGCGGCGGCGGGCTTGTGCTGCTGCAGGCTTACGAGGGGAAAGTCGGCTCGCTGCGCGTGAAGGGCGCGAAATATTTCCTGCCGAGCCGGATCAAGCAGATGGCGCGTTCGATGGCGGAGGGGAAGGTGCTCAATTTCAATGATGTCCAACGCGATATTGTCGCGCTGAACCAAGGTGCGGATCGCCGCGTGGAGCCGAAGCTCACACCATCGGGCGAGCCGGGCGTCTTCGACATTGATCTCAACGTGAAGGACACGCTGCCGCTGCACGGCCGCGTGGAGCTGAACAACCGCCGCAGCGCGAACACGACCGATCTGCGTCTGAACACTTCGCTGAGCTACACGAACCTCTGGCAGCTCGGCCACACGATCGGCGGCTCCATGCAGCTTTCGCCGGAAAACCAGAGCGAGGTGAAGGTTTTTTCCGGCTTCTACATCTGGCGCATGCGCGATCCGGACTGGCTGAGCGTGCTCGTGAGCTACACGAAGCAGGACAGCAATGTCTCGTCGCTCGGCGGATCCACGGTGCTCGGAAAGGGCGAGATCCTCGGCGTGCGCGGCATCGCGACTTTGCCGGGCACGGAGAACTTCTTTCACTCGCTGAGCGCAGGCTTTGACTACAAGCATTTCAACCAGACGCTGAACACCGGCACGGCGAGCGATGTGACGCCCATTTTTTACTACCCCGTGTCCCTCTCGTGGGACGGCACGTGGATTCACAAAAAGGACGAGAAGGTGCGCGGCACCACTGAGATGAGTGCGGGGGTGACGGCAAACCTGCGCGGGCTCGGGAGCAGCGCCGCGAACCTCGACCGGAATCGCTTCGGATCGGATGGCAATTTTTTCTACTTCCGCGGTGAGGTCGCGCACACGCAGAAGCTACGCAACGACTGGGAGGCATTTCTGAAAGTCCATGGCCAGGCATCCGACCAGCCGCTCGTGAACAGCGAGCAGGTCGCCGGCGGCGGCATGGGCACCGTGCGCGGATACATCGAGGCGGAGGCGGTCGGCGACAACGGCATCTTTAGCACGGTCGAACTGCGCACACCATCGCTGCTGCGCGAAGTCCGCAGGAAAGGTGATGCGAAAAACCCAGACGACCGCACCGGTGACGAGTGGCGGATTTACGGGTTCTTCGATGCCGGTGCGATCACGCTGCACAAGGCGCTCGCACAGCAGACCTCCAGCTTCCAGCTCGCGAGCTTCGGGATCGGCACGGAGTTGCAGTTGCGGAAGCACTTCCACGCCATCGCCGAGCTGGCACTGCCGCTCACGGGCATCGGGGAGACCAGCGTGCACGAGGCGCGTGTGAACTTCCGGCTCTGGGCTGACTTTTAGAAAATCATCATGGAACTCGTACAAAAGAACACGGCCATTTTCACCCGCATGCTGCTCGGCGCAGCGGCGCTCCTCGCATTCTGCACCACCGCGCTCGCGGGCGGTTCGTGGTGGGACGACGCGTGGACGACGCGGAAAAAAATCACGGTGGACACGACCACCGCGGGGGGGGGGATCGGCGAGCCCGTCGGCTCCACGACGGTGCTGCTGCGGCTGTATGATGCGAACTTCACCTTCGCCTCCGCGAAGGAGGATCTCGGTGATCTGCGTTTCGTTGCGGAGGACGACAAGACCGTGCTTCCTCACCATGTCGAGATGCTGAACGCGCTCATGGGCGAGGCGCTAGTGTGGGTGAAGCTGCCGGACGTGAAGCCGGGCGCGAAGAATGCGTTCTGGATGTATTTTGGCAGCGCCGATCCGAAGGCGGTGAAGAGCGAGGATTCGCGCTCGTGCTACGACGCAGACACGATGCTCGTGTTCCATTTCACCGAGAGCAACGCACCCGCCGTGGATGCGACGAAGAACGCGAATACGTCGGAGAACCCGACCACACATGGCGACGGTGCGATCGGCAGCGGCTTGAGCTTCAACAGCAAGAATCCCGTGAACGTGAAAGCCTCCCCCACGCTCGTGTGGAGCACGAACGCGCCGCTCACGATCACCGCGTGGGTGAAGCCCGGTGCACCGCAGCCGGACGCGATCATCCTCAGCCGCAGCGAAGGCGGGCGCTCACTCGCCATCGGTGCGAATGCCGGTGTGCCGTTTGTCGAAATCGACGGCCAGCGCGGAGCCGGGACGCAGGTGCTCACGCCGGGGCAGTGGGCGCACTTCGCGCTCGTGTGCGAGGGCGGAAAGACGACGCTCTACGTGAATGGCGAACTCGCAGCGGCAGTCGGCGCGGGACTTCCGGCGCTGAACAGCAATCTGATCCTCGGCGGCAGCGCGAGCGGTGCGGGCTTCACCGGTGATTTCGACGAACTGCAAATCCACAAGGTCGCGCGACCGGCCGGGTTTATCCAGCTCGCGGCATTTTCCCAGAACGGCGACAAGGTCGCGAGGACGCTCACGTTTGCGCAGATGGAGCAGCCGACGAACTGGCTGACGTGGCTGAAGAGCGGCACCTTCGGCGTGATCATCGGGAACCTCACGTTCGACGGCTGGCTGGTCATCATCATCCTCGCGATCATGGCGGTGCTGAGCTGGTACGTAATGGTGAACAAGGTGCGCTACCTCAACGGCATCTCGAGCGGCAACGAGGTCTTCATGAAGCAATGGCGCGACGTGGTCTCCGACCTCACGGTGCTCGACGCCGGAGGTGATCCGGAGAAAACGCGCACGCTCGGCGGGCGGCTCACCGCTGCGACGGCGAAGAAGATCCGCCATTCATCCGTCTATCGCATCTACCACATCGGAGTGGAGGAAGTGCGCCATCGCATCGCGGAAGACCGCAAGCGCGGCGTCGAACGCGGCCTCTCGGGCCGTTCGATTCAGTCGGTGCGCGCGAGTCTCGATGGCGGCCTCGTCCGCGAGACGCAGAAGATCAACAAACTGATCGTGATGCTCACCATTTGCATTTCCGGCGGCCCGTTCCTCGGGCTGCTCGGCACCGTCGTCGGCGTCATGATTACGTTCGCCGCCGTCGCCGCCGCGGGTGAGGTGAATGTGAACGCCATCGCGCCGGGCATCGCCGCCGCGCTGCTCGCGACCGTCGCGGGTCTGGCCGTCGCGATTCCGTCGCTCTTCGGCTACAACTACATCCTCTCCCGCGTGAAGGACGCGAAGGACGACATGCACATCTTCATTGATGAGTTCGTCACGCGCATGGCGGAATTTTACAAGGAGAAGAACAACTAGCGCGGAGGGCGCAGCGACACCATGCAAGTCCAGGACGACAAGCCATACGACGACATCAACATCACGCCGATGTTGGACCTCGCTTACGTGCTCCTCGTGATCTTCATTCTCATGTGTACCGCGTCGGTGCAGGGGATAAAGGCGAACCTCCCGCGCGGTGGAGCGGCGTCGAGCGCGCCGACGAAGAACAAGATCCAGTCCATCGCGATCTCGCCGGACAACAAAATTTTCCTGAACACCACAGAGGTCACGATTGAGCAATTGCGCGCACAACTCACACAGGCGAAGTCCGCGAACCCGGCGGTGCAGGCGGTCGTGAAAGGCGAGAGCGAGACGCACTACGAGAGCGTGGTGCAGGTGCTGCATATTCTCACGCAACTCAACATCCAGGTCGGCCTCGCGACGAAGGCATCGAAACACTGACGCCATGCAAGTCCAGGACGACAAGCCATACGACGACATCAACATCACGCCGATG
>JBDSAR010000319.1:0-3169 GCA_039922035.1 Chthoniobacteraceae bacterium | reverse complement strand
GTCGGCTTCGGCTTCGTCGCATTGTAGCCGAGCAGCAGCGGCGACTGCGCCCAGTCAATCCCCGCCGTGATCGCCGACTTCGCGACCGGCACCGCCAGCGTCGGCTCCTCGACGATCGAGGACTGCGCGACCTTCATCGTCTCCGTGGAAAAAATCTGCGGCAGCGTCGTTGCATCGTTCGTGAGGTAAAATCGGCCCTGTCCGCGCTCGGCGAGCTGTCGGAGAAATGCCACATCCTTGTCCTGCTCGCTGCCGAGCCCGACGACCGACGTCGTGATTTTCGCCGCCGCCATCGCGCTCGCGAGATCGAGTGAATTCCCGCCGCCCTGCGCGCCGTCCGGCTGCTCGCCTGCGACTTTCTCCTCCGCGTCCGCTGCGTCGGAAAAAAGGATGACGTGCTTGATGCGCGCATTCACCTCGCGCATCGCCTGAAACGCCTCCGCCAGCCCCGTATAAACATAGATCCCGCCGCCGCCCGCCGTGATCGCGAGAATGCGCTGCACGATCGGCTCCTTCGCCCCGTGGCGCTCCAGCGGCGCGATGACATGCGCTCGCGTGTCCACCGCCAGCACGCCGAAATAATCGCGCGGACTCAGCACCCCGAGCGCCATCGTCGCGCCCTGATCTGCGAGCGAGATTTTCGTCTGCCCGCCCGCTTGCGCGGTCATCGAGCCAGAACGATCTAGCACGATCATCAGCGCGACCGTCGGCAATTCCTCGCGATCGTTGTGCTCCATCCGCACCGGCAGCATCTGCTCGATCGGCGTGCGAAAATATCCGCCGACACCGAAGCTGTTCTCCCCGCCGAGCAGCACAAAGCCGCCGCCGAAATCCTGCACCCAGCGGCGATACAGTTCCATCCGCTCGCGCCCAAGCGAGAGCGCGCCGATGTCGCTGAGCATGAAAAGATCAAACTGCTGCAAGTCCTCCAGCGTGCGCGGCACGCCCGCCGCCCCGCGCAGCTCGACGGCGATGCGCCCATTCCGCAGTGCATTCGCGAGCGGACGCGCCTTCTGCTCATCGCCGTCCACAAGCAGCACACGCGGCTGCCCGCGCATGCTCGCGACCGCGGACGCGCGGTTGTTTTCGATCAGCGTGTCGCTCTCGGGAACGATCTCCACGTCGTATTGCACGAAATTCCCCTCGGGATGCAGTCCCGGTTCGCGGAAAGAATTGTCGCCTGGCTTCAGCGTCATCTCCCGTTCCGCGACGAGGAACTGGCTCTGGTACACGCGCATCTTCGCTGTCGTCGCGACATTGCTGCGGATGTTCGCCGTGAGATCAAACGCCTCACCCTCCTTCAGCCGCGCCGGAACTTCGACGCGCTCGACAAGCACCTCCGGCTTCTCGGGATTCCGCAGCGGCACCGTCCACACCTCGACACCCGATTGCGCCAGACGCGTCGTCGCTTCGAGTGCGTGGCCGCCCGTGTCATTTCCATCCGAAAGCAGCACCACGCGCCGCGACTGATCGCCTGGAAACAGCGCGCTCGAAAAGTCCAGCGCATGCCCAATGTCCGTCGCCTGATTTTCTTTTGAAAGAAAGCCGGGGGCATCTTGTGATGCGGGCACTCCTGTCGGCATCACGTCCGGCGCGAGCCACACCTGCGCATCGCGCGCAAAACCTACGACGCCCGCCGTGTCGCCCGCGCGCCGCGAGTCCAGCGCACGGTTCACAAATTCCCGCGCCGCCTTCGCCGCCTCCGGCGAAATGCTCGCTGATGCATCCACCGCGAAGATCACGCCGACATCCGAAGAAGGCAGCAGCGCCCGCACACCTGCCAGCGCGAGGACGATCAGCGCGAGCAGCAGCGCGCGGACGAGCATGCAGGTGATCCGTTGCGCCCGGCCGAATCCCGCGAGCGAACGGCGCAGCACCAACGGCAGGATCACGAGCACGACGAGCAGGGCAAGGAACCACGGATTTGAAAACTCAATCGTGGCAATCATCTGATCTCCGATGTTTGCGCGTCCGTATCCGAGCCAAAGCCTGGATTCACGCACGAGCGAGGCGTCGCAATGCAGCGCCGACCACTGGTCGGTGCGGCGCAGGACCACGGAAAGCCATTGACCGGTCCGGCGGCAAGAGGCCGTCCGGAAAGCCGGCCTGTCTTCGGG
Organism: Chthoniobacteraceae bacterium; assembly: GCA_039922035.1. Taxonomy (GTDB): domain Bacteria; phylum Verrucomicrobiota; class Verrucomicrobiia; order Chthoniobacterales; family Chthoniobacteraceae; genus SXWH01. The sequence goes on along the minus strand of JBDSAR010000319.1, from coordinate 1,052 downwards.
CGCGAAGAGCCGACGAGTCGTCGGCTCCACATTTGCCGGCGATGTGTGCGGATCATTCTGTTTTCCTCCGGTGAAAGAGCAGCCACTCGGCGACGAGCAGCACGAACGCCGCGAATGCGAGCCATTGCCACGGCGGCCAGGCATGCAGTGTGGCGAGCGAGGCGGGCAGCGTGGAAACAGGGATCGCCTTTTCGCCGCCATCGCGCAGATCCGATTCCGCGGAGCTGAACGTATTCACTGGAAGCCAGCGCTTCGAGTCGGCATCGGCGGTTTGGTAAAAGCCGTTTTTGAGAGGCTGAAAAAATCCGGTGACGCTCGGTTGCGGCTGCGCTTCGCGCGGTCCAGGCGGGGCGGTGAGCGGAACCGGCCCGACACTTTTGCCCGCGGTCAGCGCGAGCACTTCACCGGCGGCGAGGGATGGCGCGGCGTCCGCCTGCCCGCCGGAGAGCCAGTCGAGCGTTCCGTGGATGAGCAGGGGAAATGCGACGCGCAGCGGCAGGTCGGAATCGAGGACATCGAACGCGAGCGCTGCGATGCGCTGGTGTCCGCGTTCGCCGGTGATGAGCAGCGGATGCTCGGCGGAGCGCAGCGGTGCGGAAAAGGCCCAGCCATCGTGCGGCGCAGGCAGTGCGAGTGGCTGCGCGCGGAGGATCATCACATTTTGCAGACTCGCGAGCCGGGTCGCCGGATGCGTCGCATCCACGTCGGTGATGACCGGTTGTTCGAGCGGCGTGTCCTTTGTGGCGAACGGCGTCGCCTTGAGGAAAAGAAAATTGCCGCGCGTGGTGTTGAGGACAAACGAAGGCGGGATGGCGCCGTCGAAAATCACCGCCTCGAATTTTTCATTCATCTCCGGCTGGTAGGATTCCGGTGCGACGAACTGGAACTTCATCGAGCTGTCCACTCCGAGCAGTTTTTCGAGGAAGGTGTTTCCCTTCGAGACGAGCAGCACGCGGTTCAGCCGCGTTGGTGGCAGTGTGGTGTAGGCGATGTTGTCGAGCGGGAGCGCGTCGGCTGCGGAAAGCTTTGCCGTGAGCCATCCGCGCGCGCCA
>JBDSAR010000318.1:0-1773 GCA_039922035.1 Chthoniobacteraceae bacterium | reverse complement strand
AAAAAGTGAGCGCGTCCTTTTCCTACACGAACGCCGACACACGCGGCACGCAGCCGGATGCGATCTTTTCCACGCTAGCGAGCATCGCCGACTCCGGGCCGAGCATCGGCGGCATCGTGCGCGCACGCGGTGACAATTTGCGCTCGCTCGCCTTTGCCGCGATGAATGTGCGCGGCAGCGAGGCGGCGGACATCGGCTATTATGAGATGGACGCCGACCTGAAGCTGAAGCGCGTCGAGGACGCAAAGGCGCAGGACTACGTGAAGACGAAGGTGGCCATCCCGCACAACGTGATCGCGCGCGACGCCGCGAGCGTGCTCGTGACCGACGACCGCGGACGCCGCTGGCGGCTGCCGTTCACGACGAATGATTTCAACGCGCCGACGGATGCCGGCCTGCTGCGCATCTGCCGCGAAGTCGCGACGGAACGCGATGTCTTCAGCGCCTACGGCACCATCTACGAGCTGCCCGCCGAGAACGCGGACGGCTTTGCAAAAATCCGCCCCGTCGCCACGCACGCGCTGCGCATCATGGACTACTGCAGCTATCGCGGCCTCCTCATCCTCACCGGCCTGAAGCCCGACGCCACAGGTGAACACATCATCCGCAGCGACGACGGCAAAGCCGCGCTGTGGGCCGGCGCGATTGACGACCTGTGGAAGCTCGGCAAGCCGCGCGGCTTCGGCGGCCCGTGGATGCGCACCAAGGTGCGCGCGGGCGAAAAGAGCGATCCCTTCGTGCTCTGGGGCTACGACAAACGCACGCTGAAGCTCAGCCACGACGACGCGCGCGCAGTGAAAGTCCGCGTCGAACTCGACCTCGACGGCACAGGTCTGTGGGTCACGCACAAGACGATTGAAGTGCAGCCCGGCGGCTCGGCGAGCTACGAGTTCCCCGCCGCCATCGTCGCCCGCTGGCTGCGCGTGAGCGCGGATGCAGACTGCACAGCAACCGCGCAGCTCACGTACGATTAAGAGTGTGTTCCGGAAGTCCCTTTTGAACGCGGAGGCGCAGAGGTGGAGTGAGAGGCTCGCAGAGGAAAAATGGAAATCCCTCTGCAAAACTCTCTTTTCTTGCTCTGCGCCTCCCCGTTGCAACACGACCTTTCAAGACTGAAAACCGACTTTCGGTGCATCCTCCAAAACCATCGTCGGGAAACGGACGGAAGCCGCAGGGCAAAAGTAGTCCGGGGCTTCAGCCCGACAGGCGCCCGCTCGAGCTGAAGCCCGTGACTACTTTACACTCCCGCCTTCGAGCGCGATGCGCCGGATCCGAATGCGCGCGCCAGGCTTGCCGGACGGCACGGGATCGAAGCGCAACTGCGTGCAGCCGCCGTCGTAGCCGGGCAGTCCGCCGAGATTCACGACGTACTCGCGGAACTGTCCGTCGGCGATCGGCGTGAATTTCGCGCGATGCACGCGGTGATCATTCGCGCCCGCAAGCCTGTCCCAGAAAATCTCCGCATCTCCGCCGGTAGCATCAAATGCGGCCTCGATCACAAGCCGCGGTGCATCCTCGGCACGCCAGAATGTCGGTGGGCTGGCGAGCTGCGGATCGTTTTTCTCCAAACGCACATCGAGCATGCCGCGGATGGGCCAGCCGGTATCCGTGGCGTTCACGCAGCGCCAGCCCTGCCGGTCGTCGCCGAATTCCCACGCGGGCAGCTTGCGCGCGCCCGGCTGCTCCGCGGCGAACTTTCGGATTTCCTCCACGGTGCCGACGACGAGCGCGTAGCGGAATTCATACGTGATGTCCGCATCGAGAATCTCCATG
>JBDSAR010000317.1:0-2327 GCA_039922035.1 Chthoniobacteraceae bacterium | reverse complement strand
CTTCATGCCGGGCGTGCCGATGAAGAACGGCACGCGCGCATCCAGCTCGAAGTTCGAGGTCTTCCCCCACAGCGTGTGTTCGCCGATGTGATACCCGTGGTCGGCGACAAACGTCACGATGGTGCGGTCCGCGACGCCGCTGGCGTCGAGCGCGTCGAGCACTTTGCCGAGCTGCGCATCCATGTAGCTGATGTTTGCAAAATAGCCGTGGCGCATTTCCGCCGCCTGCTCGGGCGTGGGGCGCTTCTGATTCTTCACCGGACCGAGAACCTCCGTGCTCTGGTGAAACGCGATGTCCGGCGCGCCGACGGGGCGTCCTGCGTTGTGTTCGTCGAGCGGTGGCAGCTTCTCGCGGTCGTAGAAATCCCAGTATTTTTTCGGCGCGTTGAACGGCGCGTGCGGCTTCCAGAATCCGACCGCGAGGAAGAACGGCTTCGCCTTCACCTCGCCGAGCATGCGCACGGCTTCGGCGGCGACGCGGCCGTCGAAATACGCCTCGTCCGGCACATCGCGGCATTCGCAAATGCCGTTCTTCGCGTAGCCAAATCCCGTGACGGTCTTCGCGAGATTTGGCGGCAGCTCGCCTTTCACCTGCGCGTCATCGTCACCGTGATTCGCGTAGTGCAGGAATTCCGGCGCGCTCCACGAGCGCGGATCGCCATGCACTTTCGTGTGCCAGTTGTGGAAGATTTTCCCGACGCATCGCGTGTCGTAGCCGTGCTCCCTGAACCACAGCGGGAGTGTCATCACGTCCGGATTCACTTCGCGAAAGTGCGTGCCGTTGTTCCAGATTTTCAGCGTGTCGGGACGCCGCCCGGTGAGGAAGGACGAGCGCGACGGATTGCAGACCGCCTGCTGCGCGTAGGCGCGATCGAATTGCAGCGTGCGCTTCGCGAGCCGATCCAGATTCGGTGTGATCGCGGGCGAGCCGTAGCTCGCGAGTTCCGCGCGGAAGTCGTCGGCCACGATGAAGAGGACATTTGGCTGCGCGGTCGCTGCACTGGCTGCCGTGCCGCAGAAGTGTGCGAGAACGGCAATGAGGCATGCGAACAACACATCGAGGACGCAGGACGGCGAGGACACCTTGCGGGGAAAATTCACGGGAGGCATGAATGGATGAGGCTATGTCAGCAGCGGGAGGTCAATCTTTCGCGCGCGCACCGTGAAGCGGACTCTCCTGTCCGCGTCATGCTTGCTGCGCCCTGCCGTTCGGGATACTTCCCGCGCGTGAACAGCGAACCCGCCCAAGCCGTCGCCGCCCGTCTCTGCGCGGACTGCGGATTGTGCTGCAACGGCGCGCTCTTCGACCGAGTCATCCTCCAACCCGCCGACCGTCCCCGAGCGCTCGCCGCACTCGGTCTCCGGATCAAAAAGAAGACCTTCTTCAATCAGCCATGCACTGCGCTCTGTGGCACGCGATGCACGATCTATGCGGATCGTCCCGAGCGCTGTCGGCTCTTCGAGTGCCGGCAATACCGCGACGTCGCCGCGGGCACGGTCACTGCGGACGCCGCGAGCGCACGCATCGGGGAAGCGAAGCGCCAGATCGCCACGGTCGAAGTCCTGCTCGATGCCCTCGGCGGCGACAATCGGCGCAAACCGATCAGCCAGCGCTGCGCGACCATCCTTGCCGAACCTCCCGATCCCGACTCCGCAGCCCTGCGCGCCTCACTCGCCGTCGCGATGAACCAGCTTCAAGCCACACTCACCGCGCACTTCCGGCTGGGGTGATGGGTGATCCATGGCAGACCCGACAGTTCATCCCTGCGTTGCGGCTTTAGCTGGGGATTGATGAAACGCCGGGACGCGCACGGATGCCGCGTTCCACCGCCCTACTCGCTGAAATCGGTGTCCGCTTTCGTCAGGTCGAGTTCCTTGATCCACGCATTGCGATAGCGCACATCGTGACCCTCGCATTGGAGCTTGAGTCCACCCGGCGTGTCCGTGATTCCCTTGCCGCCGTCATTCCCGCCATCAATGCCCGATTTAGGCCCGCCGTGGACCTGGTTGATGGTCACATTCGTGTGGACCTTGATGCCGTTGAAAAACATCGAGACCAGCGGTTTTTCCACCATCTTCCCGTCCTTGAACCGCGCCGCGCGGAACGTGATGTCGTACGCGTTCCATTTCCCCGTGCCATTGTAAGCGTGGTACGGCGACTCCGTCTCGTTGATCACTGCGCCCATGCCGTGCTTCGTCTTGTCACCGTCGAGCACTTGGATCTCGAAACGGTTTTGCAAATACACGCCGCTGTTGCCGCGCTCCTTTGCGATCCAGAATTCGATGTGCAGCCGCACGTCGCGATACTGCTTCTTCGTCACGATGTC
>JBDSAR010000316.1:0-2950 GCA_039922035.1 Chthoniobacteraceae bacterium | reverse complement strand
TCACGTTCGCCGATGCGTTTTCCAAAATGCGCGCGCAGCCGGATGAGGCGTTCAGCGGGCTGAACTCGTTCATCACCGGCGGCTCGTGGAAGAAAAATCTCACGCAGACGGCCATCGTCGCCGTCGGCGCGCTCGGGATGATTTTGATCCTCGTGAGCGGCGGTATTGACCTCAGCGTCGGCTCGACTGTCGCAATGTGCAGCGTCTTCCTCGCAAAGGCCCTGAACGCCGAACACTCGCCGCTCGCCGCCGGTGCGATCGCCATTTTCGCAGGCGCGTGCGTCGGGTGCGTGAATGGCTCGCTTGTCGCGGGTCTGCGGCAGAATCCGTTCATCGTCACGCTCGGCATGATGAGCGTGATCCGCGGAGTCGCGCTGTGGCGCTCGGAAAATCAGACGGTGAATCTGGACGGAAAGGTCGGCGAGAATTGGATCACCAACCTGCTTGCCGTCGAGGAGCCCGGGCAATTCTGGCCGCTGCCCGCCGGCGTGTGGGTCGCGATCGGACTTTCCATTTTCATCGCCGTGGTGATGAACCGCACAGTCTTCGGCCGGCGCATTTTCGCCATCGGCTCAAACGAGGCGACCGCGCGCCTCTGCGGCATCCGCGTGCGCTGGACGCAGATCGCGATCTACACGCTCGCCGGCGCACTCTTCGGCCTCGCCGGCGCGCTGCAATTTTCCCGCCTCACGCAAGGCGACCCGACCGGCGCACCCGACCTCGCGCTCGATGTGATCGCCGCAGTGGTCATCGGCGGCGCGAGCCTGAACGGCGGCAGCGGCAGCGTCTTCGGCGCAGTGCTCGGCGCGCTGATGATGACCGTGCTCCGCAACGGCGCAACCGCGATGGCGTGGGAGGACTGGACCCAGCGCGTGATCATCGGCGCGGTGATCGTCGCAGCGGTCGCCCTTGACCGATTGCGGCGGAAGGAAAGCTGAAGCCACTTTTTGAATCGCAAAACGTTCACTTTTTCGAGTAACGTAAAACAGCTTCCCGGCTCGGAGTCGGGAAGCCTCCAACCCAAACGCACAACCAACCAAAGCCATGGCCAGCACTCCCCAACTCATCGAAACCCCGGCAAATGTTCCCGGAGGCGCGCAATACCAGCATCTCGCCTACGTGGACGCGTATGACGCGGTACTCAATATTGACTACGCATTCGTCGCCTACAAGGAGACCGACAGCGACGGCAAGTGGCGTGTGCGCATCAAGTCCTCGCAGACCGCCGGCGGTGTCTTCGAGCCGGATGCGATGAAGAGCAACGCCCGCTCGACCAGCGCGCAGGGCAAGCCGTGGTTTCAATGGGGCTACAGTTTCGATCCGAGCCCCGGCGATCTGCGCTGCATCCAGTTCCGCGTGCATGTGGTGGACGGGCAAGCGAGTGAGATCGAAATGTTCGTGCAGCTCCGCAAATTCGACGGCAGCTCGGACGCGGCGAAGTCGGTGAAATTCGTGTGGCCGGCGTGATGCAAACCTGGAGGTAAAATGATGGGCGGTGGCTCGTGGTTCCTTTGCAGGCGATCACGTTGCTCGCCTGCCTGCTCGTCCCTGGCGTTGCCGCCATCGCTTTGAAATGCAGGTTCTCCATCATCACGCCGCAGCACACCGCCACGCTCATTCACTCGCTGGAGCTGTATTTGCCGTCGCTGCATCGCAATCCCGCCTGTTCCGAACAAAATATACGGGCCAATTCCGGTGCCGGTGAACAACCAATCTGGAGCGGTCTCCACCGGCGCACTTTGCAAACAAGATGAATCCTCACATGCAACTCACCGCCCTTACATTTCCCGCCCGCATCGCCGAGCTGGGGTTCACCGCGCAACTGCCCGCTGACTGGATCGCGCATGAACTGCCTACGGAGGACGCGGATTTCTCCGACCCGACGAAATGCGTTCCGCTCGCCATCGTCACCGCGCCGCACGCGGCCATCGTGTTTGTTTTTGCCGCGCGCCCGGCTTACGAGGATGGCACGCTGCTCGACTGGGCGACGTACCTTCTGAACCACAATCAACTCAAGCCCCGCGCCATCGGCTCGGACGCGGTCGCGGGTGTGCCCGCCGTCATCGGCGAGGCGACGCAGGAATCCGAAGTCGGCACGATGCTTGTGCGCTTTGCGTTTCTCGAAGACGGCGGGCGGCTCATCAACCTCTCGCTCACCGCGCCGGAACTGCTCGCCGACGCCGTGCGCGACGCGTGGTTCGCGATGCTCCAATCCTTCACGCTGGAAACCCCGAAAGGCTCGCGCTTCCCCACCACGCCCGCCGCATGAGTGCGACCATTGATCATCTCCGCGTGGACCATCGCGTCACCGTGCTCCGCGATTTCACCGACGCGGCAGGCATCACGCTGCGCGCGGGCGAGAGCGGAGTGATCTGCGGGCTTTCCTTCGATCAAATCCGAATGGAAATTAACATCGAGATCGAGCGCGACTCGGGAAAAGTTGCGTTGACCTTTCCGTTGAAGGCGATCACCGGCCCGCGCAACGGCCACATGCGCGAGTATTTTGAAATGGGCGAAGACGTTTTCATCCCGCGCATCATCCCGGCTTTTCATGATCAATCGCTGCGGGAGATGATCGTGCCGCCGCCGGAAAATATTCCCGGGCCACGCAACGACTCGGCTTGGGATCGCGCGGCCCGGAGCACCGATGGGCCGGACCAACTCAAGGAGGTCGAGGAAGAGATGCGGAAGGCGTTTCCGCATATCGGCGTGGCGGCGTCCATCGCGGAAATCTATGCGCAACGGATGCGCGCGTTTCAACGCGCGGGCAACGAGCCGCGCGCCATTGCGGCGTTCAAGCTCGCCGTGGAATGGATGGAAACCTACGCGGGCTGGGCGACGAGCGGCGGCGAAGGCGCGGCGCTCTCCTACGAACGCGACCAGTTCCGCGCCGCCCTCGCCCGTGAATTTGGTTACGACCCGACCGAGGATCCTTCCAAGTGAAATTTCT
>JBDSAR010000315.1:0-4575 GCA_039922035.1 Chthoniobacteraceae bacterium | reverse complement strand
CGTAGAGCGCGTTGCCGGATTCCGCGGCGGCGAGTTCGGCGGCGTCCACGGTGTTGTCGCGGAACTGCTCCTTCGTGAGCTGATGCTTCGCGTAGCCGACCTGCCGATACGCCGTGACGCGCTTCGGATTGAACTCCACCTGCACTTTCACATCCGACGCCGCGACACGCAGCGCACCGGCGAGCTGCGCGGCGAAATTCGTCGCGGCCTCCTCGGGCGTGTTGATGAATCCGTAGCGCCCGTCGCCATTCCGCGAGAGCTGTTCGAGCATGTCGTCGTTCAGCCCCTCCCAGCCGATGCCGAAGCAATCGAGCGCGATGCCCTGCTTGCGATGCGCCTCCACCTTTTGCTTCAGCGCCGCCGGGTCCACGTCGCCGAGATTCGCCGCGCCGTCGGTGAGCAGCACGACGTGATTGATGCTGCCGACCTGGTAGTGGCGCAGCGCCGTCTTGTATCCGAGGTCGAGCGCGGCGGCGATATTCGTGCCGCCCTCCGGCGTGATTTCGCCGACGCGCGCCGTCGCCTCGCCGGCCTTGTCGCCCGCGATGCCGTCCGCCCAGAGGTGCGGCGTGCGGGAGAAAGTGACGATGCTCAGCTTGTCCTGAGGCTGGAGTTGCGCCGAGAGCGTGCGCAGCGATTCGCGCACGATGCGCACGCGATCCGCGCGTTCCATCGATCCGGAATTGTCGAGCAGCAGCACGACATTCAGCGGCTTTCCCGCCTGCCGTCCCACCGCGGCGGTCTTCACGGATAGCCGGAGGAGATCGCGGTTCTGCGCGAACGGGTACCGCGCGCGCTCCGAGGCGAACGCCAGTGGCGCACCGGGCGCAGGCTCCGGATCGCGATAATCGAAGGCATTGATGAACTCCTCGCTGCGCAGCGTCGAAACATCCGGCATCGCCCCGCGTTCCAGGCTCGCCGCCGCGAGCTTGAACGCCACATCGCTGACATTGAGCGAGAACGTGGAGAACGCATTTGAATCCGTGCGGACTTCCGGCTGCGGTATGAGCGGACTTGGTGCGGGCTTCAGTACGGCGGACACATCCTTGCGCAATTCCTCGATCTTCGTTTCCACTCCGTTGTCCGTCTTGCCCGCGAAGCCGCCGTCCAGCGCGGGGTCAATTCCGATGTGGAAAACGGTGCCTCCCATGAGGTCTATGCCGAGTCCGATTTCGCGATTGCTCGCCGTCTTGGACTCAGGGCTCGGTGCATTCAGTTTGCCAGTGATGCCAGCCGCAGGCGCAATCGTGAGCGTGCCAGCTTTGATGGTCGTCGCGCCGGTGTAGCTGTTCGCTCCGTTGAATTGCCACGTGTCCGCTCCCGATTTCGTCACGTTGACTGCGCCGCTGATTGTTCCGGCAAAGGAACGGTCGGCGAAAGCTCCGTCAGGAAAGCTCAGGTTGTTGAGGCTTCCGCTGCCGTCTTTGAGAGCGATCGTCCTCCCCTGCGCCGGAGCATCCGGCTTGGCCGCTTCTTTCGGTGTGGAGAGGTTCAGCTTCACAGTCTCCCTCCCACCATTCTGGGTCACATTGGAACCCGCGCCGCCGAAAGTGAACGCCCCTCCGTTGTTGCCGAACGTCACCCCACCGCCGCCGGCGACCGGGATGCTCACGACTCCCGAGACGTCGGCGAAGTTCGGCGTGCCAGCGGCAGTCTCCCTGTTCCCGAGCGGTGATTGTGCGGCAAAATCGTCCTCGGATTTTTGCCGAAGCCCCGGCAGCGCTCCGAGCGATGTCGCGGGTGGTTGGCCGGGAGGATTTTGAATCGTGCTGTTAGCCGTCCCCTTCGTCGTTCTGCCCTGGTTGCCACTGTCCACCACGAGACTGCCGGCCAGAATTTGTTTGTCGGCCAGTTGGCCAATTCCCGTATCGAAATCGCTCGCGCGCTTTACCTTCGCGGCTTCACCCCACGCGAGCGGCTTGTCCGATTCGGTCAATGCGAAGGGATGAGGAGTCTTGGCCGGCGCTGCTGCCGCGCTGTCGCTCTCGGCGAGCGTCTCGCTGCGTACGTTCAGCTTCCCTCCCAGCGTTGCGGTTGCGCTCACACTTTGCCGCACATCAGCCGGTGCAACGCCTAGAACTATTCCGTCCGTCGAGAGTGCGGGCTCCAGAGTATAGGGTTCGCTTGCCGCCGGCTTGGAATCGGACCGGGCAAGCCCGGCGCGCCTTCCCATCACATCCGAATCTTCGACCACGGCAGTGCCGGCGGAGATCGTGGTGCCGCCGGTAAAGGTGCTGGCACCGGTGAGCTTCAGCGAGCCATTGCCGGCATTCAAAACGCCGCCGCTCGCAACGTCGATCACTGGAGTGCCAGTGATCGGAGCGCCGGGCGAAATGGCGTTGCCATTTGTAATGGTCAGTGTGCCGTTGCCGGGTGTCGTCACCGCGCCACCGCCGGTCAGTGTCCCGACTGTTTCCGAAGTGCCGTTGAGGTCCAAACTCGTTACCCCGTTGAGCGTGACTGCGCTTCCCGCAGTGGCGGGGCCTTGGGTGCCTGTTCCGTCCCTGGGTTCACGGCTGCCTCCGAATGCAACGGCCTGGTTGCTGGAGAGGGTGATGCTCGACCGTTGAGCAGCGGCGGGTTCTGGAGCAGGAAGATAGACGTCAGCTTTGGCGACTGGTCGGTGAGGTGCAGCCTCGTCGGAACCCCCGTTATTAAAAGCGATCTTCCCGTAATTTTTCTTCGGTTGTGGCGTGCCGCTCGTCGGGGGGGTAGTACCCGGACCGTTCGGCGCTGTGAAGGCGATGTCTGATGTCCCGTGGCGAACACTCCGCTTCTCACCCTCCGACCCCGACCGCGTCTCGGCGTTCCGGTCCAAGGCGAATCCCGAGGCACCGCCGCTCCCAAGCGCCACGATCGCATTTTGCTGCGTCAAAGCTGATCTGGAACTGGATGAACCGCCGGTTCTCTCTGCGCCGGCGAAGGTCATGAGTTCGTTGCCCACCAGCCTGTAGTTCGCTGAACCGGCAGCTCCGTCAGGCACATAAGCCTGCGTCCCCGTCTCCAAGTAATGCACGTGCTTCCGCAGCCCGAAGCCATTCGTCCACAGCGTCCCGCCGAGCAGTGCCATCAGCGAGGCGGCGAGGCCGAGGGGCACGGCCCATTTCCAATCGCGCTTCAGCGGCACGATCACGCGCTCCGGCGCAGGCGCGCTGCCCTGAAAATGCGCCAGCAGCTTCGCTCGCCGCTCGGCGGAGAGGCGGGCCGGGACCGGCGGCGCGGGCTGCTCAGGAATCGCCTTCGCCTCGCGCAACAGTTCCATCGCGTGACGCAGCCGATCGTGCAGCGCGTCCAGTTCCGGGTCGGCGGCGACCAGCGCTTTCCACGCCGCCGCATCTTCGGGCGAAAGCTCGCCCATGAGCAGCGCGGTGAGGCGGATTTCCATCTCCTCGCGCGGGGTGCGTGGCGCATCCGGGTTCATCGCGCCCCCTCCGTCTTTTCGAGTTCGAGCGCCATCGCCTTCAGCGCGTGATGCAAAATGTAGCCCACATTTCCCACCGTCAGCCCGGTGCGAATGGCGATCTCCTTGTAGGAGAGATCCTCGGTAAACCGCAGCTCAATCAGTTCGCGGCTGCGCGCGTCGAGCGTCTCCAGCACGAGCCGCACGAGGCCGATGCCTTCCCAGCGCGCGATCTGCTCGTCGGGCATCGGTTGTGCATCGGCGGTGTCCATCGGCGGCGCACCGGCATCCGTCGCGTGGTCGTCCATGAGCACGAGGCGGCTCGCGCGACGCTGATGATCCACCGCGAGATTATGCACCGTGCGGTAGAGCCACGGCTGCGGCATGCGGACCTGCTGGAATTGCGAGTGAAGTTTCATAAAGGCGTCCTGCACGATGTCCTCCGCCACCTCGAAATCGTTCACCTGCCGGCGCGCATACGCGAGCAGCGGCGACTCCAGTGCGGCGAAGACCTGCTCGATCGTCGCCCATGCCGGCGGGGAAGCGTGGGGTTCCTCCGGCGCTTTCATGGGCATGGGCGCCAATGCAGGGGGATGGGAGGCATCATGCACGGAGCATCCGGTGGTTTGGATTTCGAAGCGAGTCGGGAGACATCGTTGCGTGATGAGACGGATGAAGTCGGGATGCATTAGAAAATCGGCCCGCGCCATTTTCCGGGCGGGCAAAGCGGGGCGCTCCGTCGCTGCACGCCGAGTTCCGCTGGCTGCCGGAGGAATTCTGCGTCTCGACTTTTCGCGCAGGAAACCGGCACACGGAAGCCCGTCTCTGCGCGGCGACGCAAAACGACGGCCTGCAAGTTCAGCATCACCGGCGCGGTGCCGGCCCGGGGTGCGCGGCAAGACCGTGAGCTTGGCCGCGCTCTGCCACATCTCGCACAAGGCCGCGCAGGACATTCAGGTGAAGTTCACGACCAACTCCAGCGTTCAGCTCACCGGCTAGATCCAAAACGCGCGGGACCATTGGAAATGCATCGTCGTGGCCGACTGTCTCCGATTCGCTCCGGCTCATCCCTCCGGAGTCCCAATTTTTCATCCTTCATCCTTCGATCTTCATCCTTTCCGTGACGTGCCCTTCCATATCCAAAAGCTCGTCATCGTCGAAGGCGAAGCTCCCAA
>JBDSAR010000314.1:0-8216 GCA_039922035.1 Chthoniobacteraceae bacterium | reverse complement strand
GAAGGCGTGACCGGGGAGCGCAGCGACGTGGCTGCGGGTCTCGCCGAGAGTGTCGCCGCGATCAAAAGGACGACGACGCTCCCGATCGCCGTCGGCTTCGGAATCGGCACGCCGGAGCAGGTGCGTGCAGTGGCATCCGCGGCGGATGCCGTGGTGGTCGGCAGCGCGATCGTGAAGCGGATCGCGGAATTTGGCAGTGACCCGAAGCTGGTGGAAAAGGTCGCCGCCTTCGTGAAGCCGCTTGCTGATGCGGTGCGTGCGCCGCGCTAATACCTTCAAAATACACGGCGCCGTTGTGCCTCTTGATTTCAGTGCCGGCAAAGTTCCACATGTCAGAAACGAACGTCTCATTCTAATTGTATCCCCATGACCGCTCTTTCCCTCATCGCTTCCGAAGGCACCAATCTTTCGCCTGAACACGCCCGCGACTTCATCGCAAATGCGTGTCCCGCGGATGAATTCCGCGGGAAGAAGGTGCTGCTCATCGTTCCCGACGCCACGCGCACTTGCCCGCTCGACGTCATGTTCAAGGGGGTCTTCGATCAAATCGGCGGTGCGACCGCGGCGCTCGATGTGATGATCGCGCTCGGCACACACCAGCCGATGAGCGAGGAGGCGATGTGCGAGCGCCTCGGCATCACGGCGGAGCAGCGGCGCTCGACGTACGCGCGGGTGCAGCTTCTGAATCATGCATGGGACGACGAGACCGCTCTGCGGAAGATCGGCCGCATCAGCATGGAGGAAAGTCGCGAACTGAGCGGCGGACTGCTCGCTGAGGAAGTGCCGGTCGAGGTGAATGCGCGGATCTTTGATTACGACCTGCTACTCATCATCGGCCCGGTCTTCCCGCACGAAGTTGTGGGCTTCAGCGGCGGAAACAAATATCTCTTCCCCGGCGTGAGTGGCCCGACGGTGCTGAACTATTTCCACTGGCTCGGCGCGCTCGTGACGAACCCGATGATCATCGGCAACAAGTGGACGCCCGTCCGCAAGGTGGTGGACAAGGCCGCATCGCTCGTCTCGGTGGAGAAACGCTGCTTCTGCATGGTCGTCACGCCCGGCGATCCTGCGCATGGCGGCGGCGGGCTCGCGGCACTTTCGTACGGCGATCCCGTGAGCGCGTGGGATGCGGCGAGCGACGTCTCGCGGCGCGTCCACATCACGTACAAGGAGCGCCCGTTTCACACCGTTCTCTCGTGCGCGCCGAAGATGTACGACGAGATGTGGGTCGGCGGAAAGTGCATGTACAAGCTCGAGCCCGTCGTGGCCGACGGCGGCGAACTCATCATCTACGCGCCGCACATCCACGAGTTGTCCATCACGCACGGTCGCTACATCAGCGAAATCGGCTACCACTGCCGCGACTATTTCACCTCACAGTTGGAGCGCTTCGCAAAGATCCCGCGCGGCGTCATCGCACACAGCACGCACGTTCGCGGCATCGGGAAAATGGAGGACGGCGTGGAGAAATGCCGCGTGCAGGTGACATTCGCCACGGGCATCCCCGAGGATGTCTGCAAGGCGATCGGCGTCGGCTATCGTGACCCGAAAAGCATCCGGCCCGAGGACTACGCGAACCGCGAGGACGAGGGCGTGCTGCTCGTGCCGAAGGCCGGCGAGATGCTCTACCATCTCAGGCAGCGTCCGTCGTGGGCGCGGGAGATGTAGCCAGTGTGTTGCGCGTTTTGATTTGCTGAATCGCCCAATGTGCGTGCTCCGCGATGAGCGGATCGGGATCGGCGGCTGCGGTGCTGAGAGCGGGGAGATCGTCGTCCGCGCCGATGTTGCCGAGCGCGACGCACACATTGCGGAGGAAGCGTGCGCGTTTGATTCGCTTGATCGGCGAGCCGCGGAAAAGCGCGCGGAATGCGTCGTCATCGAGCGCGAGAAAATCGCGCAGCGGCATCCGGACAAATTCGCGCGCTGCAAATCGGCTCTCGCGTGAATCCTGTGCGAAGCGGTTCCACGGACAGGCATCCAGGCAGTCGTCGCAGCCATAGATGCGGTCCCCGATCAGCGGGCGCAGCGCCTCGGGGATTGGGCCCTTGTTTTCGATGGTGAGGTAGGAGATGCACAGGCGCGCATCGAGTTCGTGCGGCGCGGTGATCGCGCCCGTCGGGCAAGCGGTGATGCAGCGTGTGCATTTCCCGCAATGGTCGCGCATCGGCTCGTCTGGCGGCAGTTCGAGCGTGGTGAGGATGCTTGCGAGGAAAAGCCACGTGCCGAGCTTTGGGTGGATGAGCATCGTGCTTTTGCCCTGCCAGCCGAGGCCGGAGAGCGCTGCAAAATCGCGTTCGAGCACCGGGCCGGTGTCCACGTATTGCCGCTGCGCGCCGCCGTGCTTTTGCAGCCATGCGTCGAGCTGCCAGAGGCGCGGCTCGATGATGTCGTGGTAGTCGTCGCCCCATGCGTAGCGGGCGATGCGGCCGGAGGTAGATTGCGGATTGGCCGCGGGGTCGCGGTTCCAGTAGTTCATTCCGAGCACGATGATGCTGCGCGCTCCGGGCAGGACGAGATCCGGATCGGTGCGCCGGTCCGCGTTGCGTTCGAGCCACGCCATTTCGCCGTGCATTTCCTCGCCGAGCCATTCGCGAAACTCAGCGGCATGCGGCGGCTTTTCCGCCGGGGCGACCCGACACACATCGAATCCGATCGTGTGCGCTTCTGTGAGAAATGCGGCCTTCAGTTCCGCGGGATTCATCGTGGCTCAGGCTCGCGCCGGCTTCGGCCAGTGGAAAAAGCGGTGCGCCTCTTCCATGATCTTTGCCGTCACGTCCTCGTGGCGCAGGCGCGTGCTGTCCACTTGGAAATGCGCGGCGCTCTCATAGAGCGGCTTGCGCGCCGCCATGAGTTCGAGGACGCGTTTCCGCGGATCCTCGACCTGCAGCAGCGGGCGCGCAGTGTTCCGCGACACGCGCCGGTAGATCTCGTCCGGTTCCGCCTTGAGCATCACGACGAGCCCGAGCGAGCGGAGGAGCGGGATGTTTTCCGGCACGGTCACGATCCCGCCGCCCGTTGCGATGATGTGTCGCCGCGTGTGGCACAGGGATTCGAGCACTGCGGTTTCGCGTTTGCGAAAATCATCCTCGCCGTGCTTTGCGAAGATCTCCGGGATGGTCATGTGCGCCCCTGCCTCGACGGCCTTGTCTGTGTCCAGAAAGCGGGACTGCAACTGTCGCGCCAGCATCCGGCCCACGGTGGACTTGCCGGTGCCCATGAAGCCGATGAGAACAATGTTCTCCGGCAAATCATGTTTCTGGGCAGCTTCGGTCATGAGTGGAACATTCAGCGCGCAGCCAAATGTGACGAGGGGAAAAATCAGCGGCGGATTGCGCCAGGCATTTTTCCGGGCCGCGCCGCACTCGTCACTCGACACACGCCGGGTGCCGCCTTTACTCACGCCGGATGAAATCAGGCCCGCTAGTCGCTGTCATCATGGGCAGCAAATCCGATTGGGAGACGATGAGGCACGCCGTGGAAATGCTCGAGCGATTCGGGATTCCCCACGAGGCGCGCATCGTCTCCGCGCACCGTACTCCTGCGCTCATGGCGGACTACGCGCAGGGTGCGGCGGACCGGGGGCTCCATGTGATCATCGCGGGCGCGGGCGGCGCGGCACATTTGCCTGGGATGGTCGCCGCATTCACGCACCTGCCCGTGCTCGGCGTGCCGGTGCAGAGCCGCGCCCTCAAGGGGCTCGATTCGCTGCTGAGCATCGCTCAGATGCCCGCGGGGATTCCCGTCGGCACGCTCGCGATTGGCGAGGCGGGCGCGAAAAACGCAGGGCTGCTTGCGACGGGGATCATCGCGCTGCACGACGAGCGCGTGCGGAAAAAGCTGATCGCATTTCGCAGGAAGCAAACCGCCGATGTGAAGGCCCAGAAGCTTCCATGAGCGACGGACGGACGATTCTCCCCGGAGCCACGCTGGGCGTGATGGGCAGCGGGCAGCTTGGGCGCATGTTTGCCATCGCTGCGCGGCGCATGGGCTATCGCGTGCACACATTTTCGCCGGACAGCGACACGCCGACGGGGCAGGTCGCCGATCTCGAGACGACCGCAGCTTACGATGACGAGGCGGCGGTGCGCGAGTTTGCGAAGTCCGTCGCCGTGCTCACGTTTGAATTTGAGAACGTCCCATCGCGCACGGTCGAGTGGGCCGCGGCACACTGCCCGGTGCGGCCTTCGGGAAAGGTGCTCCACATCTGCCAGCACCGGCTGCGCGAAAAGGAATTCCTCGCCGGTGCCGGAATTCCCGTCGCGCCATTTCGGAAGATCGACAGCGCCGCGCAACTCGCCGCTGCCGCTGCGGAGATCGGCCTGCCCGGCGTGCTGAAGACCGCCGCGTTTGGCTACGACGGGAAAGGTCAGCGCAAGCTGAAGCCAGGAGACGATCTCGCGGAAGCTTGGCGACCATTCGAGGGACAGCCTGCGGTGCTGGAGAAATTCATCCCGTTCGAGCGCGAGATCTCCGTGATCGTCGCGCGCGGACTCGATGGCGCGATGACGACATGGCCCGTGTGCGAGAACGAGCACGCGAACCACATCCTCGACGTCACGCTCTGCCCCGCGCGGCTGCCTGCCACGGTCGCGGCTCGCGCGGCGGAACTTGCGCGCTCCATTGCGGTCGCGCTGGATCTCACCGGCGTCCTCGCGGTCGAAATGTTTCTGATGGGCGACGGCACGATATTCGTGAATGAGCTTGCCCCACGCCCGCACAACAGCGGGCACTTCAGTTTCGACGCGAGTGTGACGAGCCAGTTTGAGCAGCAGGTCCGCGCGGTCTGCGGGCTGCCGCTCGGAAGCACCGAGTCGCTGCGTCCCTCTGCGATGGCGAATCTTCTCGGAGATGAGTGGTCCGCAGGCGAGCCGGACTGGGCGGCAGTCGCGGCATTTCCCGAGGTGAAGATTCACCTCTATGGCAAGGCCTCGCCGAAGCCGGGGCGGAAAATGGGACACCTCACCGCATTCGGCGAGACGGTCGAGCAGGCAGCGGCGACGGTCCGGGCGGCACGCTTGGCGCTCGCCCACAGGCCATGATCACACACCGCATCCATGCAGGCACGCCACGGGAGATTGTGGATGCGAGCGAGGCCGCGGTCTATCTGCTCAGCGGCGGGTTCCCCGTCGCGTTGCCGACGGAGACCGTGTACGGTCTCGCCGCGTGGGCCACGAATTCGGACGCGGTGATGCGGGTTTTCACAGTGAAGGATCGGCCGAAGTTCGATCCGCTCATCGTGCATTTGCCCGACGTAAGCTGGCTGGACGGTGTCGCAGCAATCCCGGCGCAGGATCGTCCGCTGGTGGACAGGCTCGTGGAAAATTTCTGGCCGGGTCCGCTGACGCTCGTGCTGCCAAAGAAGGATCTGATCCCTGACATCGTGACCAGCGGACTCGGGACGGTCGCCGTGCGGATCAGCGCGAACCCGATTTTTCAATCCGTGATCCAGTCGTTCGGCCAGCCGCTCGCCGCACCGAGCGCCAATCGCTTCGGGCGCATCAGCCCCACGACTGCGCACCATGTGATGGAGGAACTCGGCGGAAAAATTCATCTCATCGTGGACGGCGGGCCGACGACGCACGGCGTCGAGTCCACCGTGATCACGCTGCGGGGATCGAATGTCTGGATTCTTCGCAGCGGCCCGGTCACCGCGGAAGACCTGCGGCCCTTCGCCAAAACCGTGGCGAATGCAAGTCGCAGCCGGATGCCGGAGGGGCCGGGGCAGTTGAAGAGCCACTATGCGCCGAAGACCCCGATGAAGCTGCTGCAGCCTGATGAGCGGCCTGTCGGAAATGCGAAAGGGCGCATTGGGCTGCTCGCGTGGTGCAGCGACGATGATGCGAAGGGGTTCAAGGCCGTCGAGATTCTCAGCCGCAACGGGGACATGAGGGCTGCCGCAGCCTCCCTGTTTGCGAAGCTGCGGACGCTCGATTCCGCCGGGCTGGAACTGATCGTGGCCGAACCGGTGCCGGAGGAGGGGCTCGGTTTCGCAATCAATGACCGTCTTCGGAAGGCCGCCGGAAATGGCTGAGAAACCCTTGCGCACGGGCAGGGCGACTGCCCTGGTCGGAGCCGCGGTGCTGTGCTCGCGCCTGCTCGGGCTCGCGCGCGAGGTGCTCTTCAACGCGCTCTTTGGCACGAAGAATCTGCAGTATTTCATCACGGCTTTTCGCGTGCCGAATCTGCTGCGCGATCTTTTCGCCGAAGGCGCGCTGTCCACGGCATTCATCACGGTCTTCTCGAAAAAAATCGCAACAGAGGGCGAGGGGAGCGCATGGCGGCTGGCGAACCGCATCGGCACGCTCACGCTCTGTGTGATGGGTGTCATCACGGTGCTCGGGATGATTTTCGCGCCGCAGCTCATCGGCGTGCTCGCGGGCGGATTCACAGGTGAGGATGCGAAGCTCACTGCACAGCTCACGTCGGTGATGTTCCCGTTCATCCTCATGGTTTCGCTCGCCGCGCAGGTGATGGGGATGCTGAATGCAAAGCACGTCTTCGGCTGGCCTGCGATGGCGTCGTCGTTCTTCAATATCGGCAGCATCGCTGGCGGTCTGGGGCTCGCGTGGTGGGTGGATCACGGCTTCGGGCGGCACGCACTTTTCGGTCTCGCTTGGGGCACGCTCATCGGCGGCTTTCTGCAACTCGTGATTCAGTTCCCGTCGCTGCGGCGCATCGGGTACCGCCCGCGGCTGGATTTTCACTGGCGCGATTCCGGCGTGGCGGAGGTGTTGCGCACGATGGCTCCCGCCGTCGTCGCCGCGAGTGCCGTGCAGGTGAATGTGATGGTGAACACGAGTTTCGCGACGCACTGCGAGGACGGCGCGGTCGCGTGGCTGAACAACGCATTCCGGCTGATGCAGCTCCCGCTCGGAATGTTCGGCGTGGCCATCGGCACCGTCGCGCTGCCGCTGCTGTCGCGGAGTGCCGCGCTCGGAAATCGCGATGAGTTTCGTGAGGCGCTCTCGCGTGGAATCCGCCTCGTATTTTTTCTCACTGTGCCTGCGAGCGTCGGGCTGTGGATGCTTTCGGAGCCGATCCTGAGCGTGATCTATCAGCACAACAAAGTGACGTGGCACGACATCGAGCAGAGCGCCGCGGCGCTGCGATACTACTCGCTCGGCCTCGCGGCGTACGCGGGGATGAAGGTGCTCGCGCCTGCGTTTTACGCCATCGGGCGGCGCAAGACGCCGATGATGATCAGCTTCCTCGCGATCGGTGTGAACTTCGGGCTGAACTCGTGGTTCACCAAACTTGGCTACGGACATCGCGGCCTCGCGCTGAGTACGGGCATCGTGGCGCTCACGAATTTTGGCCTGCTCTACTGGTTCATGCGACGCGAGATTGTGACCCTGCAGACGAGGAAGCTGCTCGTGACGCTGGTGAAAGTTTTCCTCGCGAGTGATGCGCTCGCGCTCGTCTGCTGGGGCGGAAAATGGCTGCTGCTCGAACGCTGGGAGACGATGGGGCTGCTGCTGCGTATGAGTGCCCTCACGCTCACAATCCTGCTGGCGATCGGGGCGTTCAGCGCGGTGGCGGCGATGCTCAGGCTTCGTGAGATGCGTGACCTTCTCGATGCAGTGCAACGGAAGCTCGCGCGCCGGACGGCGGGCGCTGGGTCGTCAGGCGAGGAAGCGCCCTAGGATCGGGCGGAGCTTCGCCGCGGTCTCTGCGGGCCAGAGGCTCCGGTCGGTCACGAGTGCATTGTCGAGCGCGCGGTGCTCGGGCCAGTTTGCCTCGGGGGGAATGTGCGGGATTGCGTTTGCGATCACCTTCTTCGCGGCGGCGGCATTTGCGTGGAGGTGCGCGATCACGGCGTCGGAGGTCACGGGGTCCTCATCGAGCTTCCAGCAGTCGTAGTCGGTGATCATCGCGAGTGTCGCCATCGCGATCTCGGCTTCGCGGCAGAGTTTGGCCTCGGCGAGATTCGTCATGCCGATCACGTCGAAGCCGAGCTTGCGGTTCGTCTCGCTCTCGGCGCGCGTGCTGAATTGCGGGCCGTCCATGTTCACATACGTGCCGCCCATGTGCGTGCGGCAGCCGGCGGCACTGGCCTCGCGGAAAAGAATCTCGCGCAGCGGCGTGCAGAGGGGCTCGGCGAAGGCGGCGTGCGCGACGATTCCTCCGCCGAAGAACGTGTGGATCTGGCTCGTGCGATCGAAAAACTGCGACGGCAGCACGATGTCCTCCGGCGCGTATTTTTCCTGCAGTGAACC
>JBDSAR010000313.1:0-3829 GCA_039922035.1 Chthoniobacteraceae bacterium | reverse complement strand
ACGAGCACGCCGTCGTCGTTCACGCGGCAGGCGAGGTATTCCTTCGCCACGAGGTTCATGCCGTCGCGCAGCGGCGTGACGACCATGACGTCGGCGGCGCGGTAAAGCGCGACGAGTTCCTCGGCGGAGACGCTGCGGTAGAGGTATTGGATCGGTGCCCAGTCGGTGGTGGAAAAGCGCCCATTGATGCGCCCGACGAGCTCGTCGAGCTGGCGGCGGAATTGCGCGTAGCTCTCGACCGTCGTGCGTGAGGGCACGGCCACCTGCACGAAACGGAAGCGGCCTTCGAGCGTGGGGTCGATCTCGAGGAGTCGCTCGATGGCGAGGAAGCGCCTCGGCAGCCCTTTACTGTAATCCAGCCGGTCCACGCCGAGG
Source organism: Chthoniobacteraceae bacterium (assembly GCA_039922035.1). Lineage (GTDB taxonomy): Bacteria > Verrucomicrobiota > Verrucomicrobiia > Chthoniobacterales > Chthoniobacteraceae > SXWH01. Next base: position 3,454 of record JBDSAR010000313.1, on the reverse strand, counting down.
AGCAGCTTCACCTCCGGGGAGCGCGCGACGATTTTTGCCGCGGCCTCCTCCGCGGCGGGCAGGCTGGCGCGGGCGACGAAGTCGGCGGTGTCTATGCTGATGGGAAAGGTGCCGAGGCGCACGAGGCGATCCTGCCAGTGGAATTCATCCACGACCACATCCAGCGCCATCATGCGCAGCACGCACGAGGCAAAGCTCCGCTGGTAGCCGTAGGTGTGAAAGCCGATGACATCCGCGCCGAGCAGCCCGCCCATCACCTCGCGACGCCACGGCAGCGTGCGAAAAACTTCCAGCGATGGAAACGGGATGTGCAGGAAAAAGCCGATGCAGGCATGCGGCAGCCGCGCACGGACCATCGCCGGCACGAGCATGAGCTGGTAGTCATGGACCCAGATGCGGTCGCCCTCGCGCCACTGCGCGGCGATGGCCTCGGCGAACTGGCGGTTCACGGATTCGTAGGCTTCCCAATCGCGCCACGCGTCCATGTTCACGCGCTCCATCTGGTAGTGGAAAAGCGGCCACAGCACGCCATTCGAGAAGCCTTCGTAGAAGCCCTGCACATCGGCAGCGGAGAGGTGGACGGAGACGAGCCCCCGGCCGAGCAGTTCGACATCCAGCCGCTGGCGGGCTTCCTCGCTCAGGGTGGCGGTGTCGCCCGGCCAGCCGATCCAGAGCATGTCACCGTCGCCGCCGAGGCCGGCCATCGCAGTCGCGAGGCCGCCGGCGGAAGGCTTCAGTTCATAGTCGTCGCCAGCCGGGACTACGGTCACGGGAAGGCGATTCGCGACGATGAGATAGCGGGCCATAGACAGGAAAGTTTAGGTCCACGCGCGCACCTTGCCGTCGCGCGCTTCGAGCAGTTCGGAAATGGTCATGGCCGCATGGATGAGGCCGACGTGCGTGTAGGCTTGGGGGAAATTCCCGAGCATCGCGCCGGTCGCCGGCTCGATGTCCTCGGAGAAAAGTCCGAGCGGATTCGCATGGCGCAGCAGCCGCTGGAAAAGCGCGACCGCATCATCCAGCCGCCCCATGAGCGCGAGCGCCTCGCACCACCAGAACGAGCAGATGGTGAACGCGCTCGTCGTGTCGCCGAAGTCGTCGGCATTGATGTATCGCCGCATGAAACCCTCCGGCGCGAGCAGGCGCTCATAGGCTTCGACCGTGGAAACAAAGCGCGGGTCCGTGGCATCGAGCAGGCCGAGCGTCGGCAGGAGCAGCAGCGAGGCATCGGGATGCTGGCCGTCGAGCGCCTGGGTGAAAAAACCGAGCGTCGCATTGTAGCCGCGCGTCAGCACGATCTCGCGTTCGCTTTCCGCGATTTTCTCCCAGCGCGATGCGTGGACATTTTCGCCCAGATGGCGGGCCAGCCGCGCCCCGCGCGAGATCGCCACCCAGCACATCGCGCGCGAAAAGGTGTAGGGCCGCAGCATTTGCCGAAACTCCCAGATGCCCGTGTCCAGCGTGGGCGCGGCGATGATCGCCTCCTCGACGAGCCGCTGCACGAGCGGGAAATAATCGCCGCCGTGCAAATGCGCGAGCCGTTGGTCGGTGAGCAGCGTTTCGAGGCAGAGGATGAGTTCGCCCATCAGATCATTCTGCCGCTGCTCCGCGGCCTGGTTGCCGATGCGGACCGGCCCCGTGCCGCCAAAGCCCGTGAGATGCGGCAGCGTCTCTTCGGTCAGATTGCGTTCGCCGCCGATGCCGTAGAGCGGCTGGAGCGGCCCGGCCTCCGCGACATCGCGCAGGTAGCGGAGAAACTCCTCACCTTCCCGCAAATGCGAAAGCCGCCGCAGCGCCTCGACGACAAAGGCCGCATCGCGCAGCCAGCAATAACGGTAGTCCCACGTCCGCAGCGTGCCCAGCGCCTCGGGGATGCTCGTCGTCGTCGCCGCGATGATCGCGCCGGTGTCGTGGTATTGGTGGAGCTTCAGCACCAGCGCCGAGCGCAGCACCGCCGCGGGCGCAAAGGTCGGCAGCGAACACGTCATTGCCCAGCGCCGCCAGCCCTCCACCGTGCGCTCGAACTGCTCCTGCACATGCCAGAGCGTCGTCCGGTGGCGCGTGCCGCCGCAGACCAGCGAGAAGAACATCGGCTTATCCAGAGCGAACTCCCGCGAGCCCGTGACGTAAGGCATCGGCACATCGGTGAAAAGGCGCAGCGGTTCGGCGGCCCCGGTGATGAGCAGGCAGTCGCCCGCCGGCATCCTCTCCACCTCCGCGCGGGCATAGTCCGGGCGCGGATCAAAGCGCACGCGCAGCCGCGGATGCCCCTTCAGCGGCCGCACCAGCCGCGCCAGTTCGAATGGCACGCGCATTTCCATCCCGTCCGGCAGCCGCGGCGCGAAATCAATCACCTCCCAAGCCGCATCCCCCATCTCGAAGACCGTGCGCAGCACATTCGTATTGGTGATGTATTCCGACTTCCCGCGCACCTCCCCCGAGGCGTGCTCGATGATGAAAGTGCCGCCCTTTTCCCGATCCAAAATCCGCGCAAAGACGGACGGCGAATCGAACCGCGGCAGACAGAGCCACTCGACCGCGCTGGTCGGCGAGACGAGCGCCAGCACCCGGCCATTGCCGATGACACCGTGATCGAGCGGAGGAATGGATGGGTCACTCATGGCTTCGGATTATCGCGCACGTCTCGACCGCTCCGCCAACGAAAAAGCCGCCCCGGTTTCCCGAGGCGGCTGTGATTTCGTAGCCGCGCTCGTGAGAGCGCGGGCACTTTGAATGTGCGGCTGGCGATCAGCCCGCGGATTTACATCCGCGGCTACTTTTTCTTCGCAGCGCGCTTTTCCTCGATCGCGGCCTGCGCGGCTGCGAGGCGGGCGACGGGGACGCGGAAGGGCGAGCAGCTCACGTAGTTCAGGCCGACGCGGTGGAAGAACTTCACGCTGTCCGGATCGCCGCCGTGCTCACCGCAGATGCCGAGTTTGATGTCGGGGCGCGTGGCGCGGCCCTTCGTGATCGCGGTCTGCACGAGCTGGCCGACGCCGACTTGGTCGAGCGAGGCGAAGGGATTCTTCTTGAAGACTTCGTTCTCGGTGTAGGCGTTGAGGAAGTTGCCCATGTCGTCGCGCGAAATGCCGAGCGCGGTCTGCGTGAGGTCATTCGTGCCGAAGCTGAAGAACTCGGCGGTCTGCGCGATCTCGTCGGCGGTGAGGGCGCCGCGCGGGACTTCGATCATGGTGCCGACTTGGTAGCTCAGCTTCACTTTCTTTTCCTTCTGCACTTCCGCGGCGACGCGATGAATAATGGCGACTTGGAGATCGAGTTCCTTCTTGAATCCGACGAGCGGGACCATGACTTCGGGCTTCACCTTGATGCCCTTCTTCTGCACATCGGCGGCGGCCTCGAAAATCGCGCGCGCCTGCGTCTCGGTGATCTCGGGATACGCGATGCCGAGGCGGCAGCCGCGATGTCCGAGCATCGGGTTGAACTCATGCAGCGC
>JBDSAR010000312.1:0-5011 GCA_039922035.1 Chthoniobacteraceae bacterium | reverse complement strand
CGAATGAATTCCTCTACCTCGACTGACATGAACCGCCGCACCGCCATCCGCTCGCTCCTCGGCAGCTCGCTCGTGCTGCCTGGTATTCTTTCGGAGATGCTCGCCTCGTCGCCCGCGCCGGAGGATCCGCTCACGCCACGCGCGCCGCATTTTCCGGCGAAGGCGAAGCGCGTCATCTTCCTCCACATGAGCGGCGGCGCGTCGCACGTGGACTCGTTTGACTACAAGCCACGCCTCATCACCGACCACAACCAGCCGTACTCGGTGCCGAAGAAGATGCTTGATGCCTTCGCGCCGAACAACCGGAGCGAGGTGAAGTTTTTCAAGCGGCCCGGCTGGGAGTTCAAGCCGCGCGGCCGGTCCGGCCTGTGGATCAGCGAGCTTTTTCCGAAGGTCGCCGAATGCGCCGACGACCTGTGCCTCGTCCGCTCAATGTTCAACGACAACGCCGATCACGCGCAGGCGACGCTCGGCATCCACACCGGCTCCGTGGCATTCACGCGCCCGAGCATGGGGTCGTGGATCACGCACGGCCTCGGTTCGGAAAATGCGAACCTGCCCGGCTTCATGGTCATCGCGCCTGTGCTGCCGTATGCGGGCGCGCAGGTGTGGTCGTCCGACTTTTTGCCCGGCTGTCATCAGGGCACGCACGTCGTCCCCGGCCCCGAGCCCGTGCCGAATATCCGCCGTCGCGTCGCCGATCCTGCGCTGCAGGAAATGGAACTCGGCCTCGCGCAGGCGTTCAACAAACGTCACCTCGCCAGCCGCGGCGCGGACCCGCAGCTCGCCGCACGCATCCGTTCCTTCGAGACCGCATTCGGGATGCAGGCCGCCGCGCCGGAGGCGTTCGATCTCACGAGGGAAAATGACGCGACGCACCAGCTCTACGGACTCGCCCGCGGCAGCACGAAAGGCTTCGCATGGCAGTGCCTCATCGCGCGCCGACTCGCTGAGCGCGGCGTGCGTTTCATCGAGCTGATCGACACAGGTGCATCTGGAAACTGGGATTCGCACGGTGACATGCAGGCCCACGCCCCGCTAGCGCGCAACGTGGACCAGCCCATCGCTGCGCTGCTCACCGATCTCAAACAACGCGGAATGCTCGCCGACACGCTCGTCGTGTGGGCGACGGAATTTGGCCGCACGCCTTTCAACACCGCGAAGGACGCGAAGGGCCGCGAGCACCACGCGCAGGCGTTCACCTGCTGGATGGCCGGAGGCGGAGTGCGCGGCGGCCACGCCCACGGCACGACGGACGATTTTGGAAACACGATCGTCAGCGACAGCGTCCACGTCCACGACCTGCACGCAACCATCCTCCACCTGCTCGGCCTCGATCACACACGCCTCACCTACCGTCACGCCGGCCGCGACTACCGGCTCACGGATGTGTACGGAACGGTGGTGAATGGAATGCTCGCGTGAGTGAGGAGCCATGAAACGCACAGCCGACCATTTCGCAGTCGTGATGGCGTGCTGTGCCGGGATGATTCTTGGAACTGCTTCCCGGGCAGCCGAAGCGGATGGAACCGCATATTTTGAATCGAGGATCCGTCCGCTGCTCGTGAAGCGCTGCTACGAATGCCATGGCGAGAAGAAGCAGAAGGGCGGGCTCCGTCTCGACTCGAAGGCCGGGTGGCAGAAGGGCGGCGACAGCGGCGCGGTGATCGTGCCGGGCGACCCGGAGGCGAGCCTGCTGATCAAAGCGGTGCGCTATGCGGACAAGGATTTGCAGATGCCGCCGAAACGCCAGCTCGTGCCGGAGGAGATCTCGGTGCTGGAGCATTGGGTGAAAATCGGCGCGCCCGATCCACGCGAAGGCAGGCCGGTCGTGGCGCGAAGCGTGGACTTTGAGGCAGGGCGGAAGCTGTGGGCTTTTCAGCCCGTCGGAAATCCGCAGCCGCCGGTGCTCGCACAGGATCATTGGAGCCGCTCGGAATGGGATCGCTTCGTCTTTGCACGCTTGCAGCAGGCGGGCTTGCAGCCGAGCGCGCCAGCCGACCGGCGCACGCTGATCCGCCGCGCGACCTTTGATCTCACCGGACTGCCGCCGACGAGCGAGGAGGTGGACGCTTTTGTGCGCGACACTTCATCGAATGCGTTTGCGAAAGTCGTGGATGGCATGCTCGCATCACCGCACTATGGCGAACACTGGGCGCGGCAATGGCTCGATGTGGCGCGCTACTCGGACACGAAGGGCTACGTGTATGCGCGCGAGGAAAAGCAGTTTGTCGGCGCCTGGCCGTATCGCGACTGGGTGGTGCGATCGCTGAACGATGACATGGCGTATGACCGTTTCCTCCTTCTGCAACTCGCGGCGGATCAGGTGGAGTCGGCGGAGTCGCCGCATCTCGCGGCGATGGGTTTCCTCACGCTGGGACGGCGCTTCCTCGGCGTCACGCATGACATCATTGATGACCGCATCGATGTGGTCATGCGCGGCACCCAGGGACTCAGCGTGGCCTGCGCGCGCTGCCACGATCACAAGTTCGATCCCATCTCCACGCGCGACTACTACGCGCTCTACGGCGTCTTCCAGAGCTGCGCCGAACAGGTCGTGCCGTGCGCTGCGCCTCCGAGGGATGCGGTCTTTCTAAAAGAGCTGAACGCTCGCGAAGACAAGTCGCGCGCGATGATGGCGCAGCGCCGCGAGGAGCAGTCCGCACGTGTGCGCGCCACGGTGACGGAGCACCTCGTGGCGCAACTCGAACTGGAAAAATATCCCGAGGAAACCTTCACGCAGATCATCGGCCCCGGAGACATCAACCCGGTCTTTGTGCGTCGCTGGCAGCGCTTCCTGGCCGAAGCGGAGCAGCGTCGCGATCCCGCGTTCGCTGCGTGGCACGAGTTCGCGAAACTTAAGCCGGCGGACTTCGCGAAGCACCGCGAAGCCGCCGTGCAAAAGCTGCGCGGGCTCGCAGCGGACTCGCTGAATCCGCTCGTCGCGCGCGCCTTTGCCACGGCACCCGCGACGATGCGTGAAGTCGCCGAGCGCCACGGCGCGCTGTTTGCGGAAGTGGAAAAGCAATGGCGCGCGCTGCTCAAGGCCGAGCCGACGGCAAAGGCATTGCCGGATGAAAATGCCGAGGCTTTGCGCCGTGTTCTCTACGGGCCGGACTCGCCGTGCGACGTGCCGGACGAACACCTGGCAAACAACGAATGGCACTTCCCCACCGGCACGGTCGTGGAACTTTGGAAGCTCCAGGGCGAGGTGGATCGCTGGCTCATGCAGTCCACTGACGTTCCCGCGCACGCGACCATCCTCGTGGATCGCGCGAAGCCCGTGACGCCGCGCGTCTTCAAGCGTGGCAATCCGCTGACCAAGGGAGAGACCGTGCCCCGGGAATTCCTGCAAGTGCTTGCTGGCGATCCGCCGACACCCTTCAGCAAAGGCAGCGGACGACTCGAACTCGCGCAGGCGATCACCTCGCCGGGAAATCCGCTGACCGCGCGCGTGATGGTGAATCGCGTGTGGATGCAGCATTTCGGACGCGGGCTCGTCACCACGCCTAGCGACTTCGGCAAACGCGCCGATCCGCCGAGCCACCCGGAACTGCTCGACTGGCTCGCGCGGCGGTTCATGGACGACGGCTGGAGCGTGAAGAAACTGCACCGCCGCATCATGCTCTCGGCCACCTATCAGCAGAGCTCGCTCGCACCCTCGGACGCCATCGCCGCCCGCAAGGCGCAGGAACTCGACCCCGACAACCGCCTGCTCTGGCGCATGAACACGCACCGGCTGAGCTTCGAGGAAATGCGCGATGCGTGGCTCGCCGCGACCGGCGAACTCGATCTCCGCACCGGTGGCAAACCGGTGGAGTTGTTCGCCAGCGACAACGCACGCCGCACGCTCTACGCCCGCGTGGACCGCGAGCGCCTGCCGACCGTGATGCGCACGTTCGACTTCGCAAATCCAGACCTCTCCATCCCGCAGCGCAATGACACCATCGTGCCGCAGCAGGCGTTGTTCGGCCTGAACCATCCCTTCCTCGCCGCGCGCGCAAAGTCGCTGGTGCGGCGCGCGGAATCGGCAGGCAACGAAAACGCCGCATGCGTGGCACGCCTGTATGAGCTGCTTTTTCAGCGCAAGCCCACGGCGGCGGAGATGGCCGCGGCCATCGCATTCGTGCAGCCCGAATCCGCCGCGCTTGCGAAGCGCGAGAAACCAAGCGCCTGGCAGTATGGCTGCGGCGAGTGGGATGAAGCCGCGGGGCGCATGAAGAACTTCACCGCGCTGCCGCTTTTCAATGGCACCGCATGGCAGGGCGGCGAGCAATGGCCGGACAAAAAGCTCGGCTGGGTGCAACTCACCGCGACGGGCGGACATCCGGGCAACGATCGGCAGCACGCCGTCGTGCGTCGATGGGTCGCGCCGCACGATGGCAGCTACGCCATCACCTCCACGCTCATCCACGAGCCCGCAGTGGGCGATGGCATCCGCGCATTCATCAGCCACAGCGGCCGCGGGCTGCTGCGCTCGACCACGCTGCACCATTCCACGGAGGCGCTGGACATCGCGGCGATGCCGATGGGCAAAGGCGATGCCTTGGATTTCATCGTGGACATCCGCGACGGGCTGAACAGCGATCAGTTTCTCTGGTCGCCGAAGATCATCGCTGTCGCGAGCGCGGGCGCGGGTGGCGACGACGTGCAGTCGTGGGATGCGCAGAAAGATTTTACCGGCCCGACCAAAGTGTCATTGAGTCTGTGGCAGCAGCTCGCGCAGACGCTGATGCTCACGAATGAATTCGTGTTTGTAGATTGATGAACACCGCCATGCATACGCCACTGCTCACCCGCCGCGATTTCTTGCGCCGTTCCGGCGTGGGCTTCGGCATGCTCGGCCTGGCCGGCTTGCTCGGCGAGCACGCGGCGAATGCTTCCGCGCCGCACATCCCGCACTTTGCGCCGAAGGCGAAACGCGTGATCCACTTTTTCCTGAATGGCGGGCCGTCGCACGTGGACACCTTCGATCCGAAGCCCGCGCTGCTGAAGTATGCTGGCAAGCCGC
>JBDSAR010000311.1:0-5536 GCA_039922035.1 Chthoniobacteraceae bacterium | reverse complement strand
GGACCTGGACGAAACGGACGCCGCGCTCGATGAGGCGGCGGGCGACGAGGAGTTTCGCGCCCATGTCGGACATGCCATACATGTCCTTGGTTTCCTGGGATTCCTTGGAGATGTCGAAAGCGTCCGTGGCTTCGGTCTGCATCTTGAACGCCATTTCGAATGCCTCAATGCGCGCCTCAAGCTGCGCGTCTTTTTGGAGCGCCGCTGCATGCATCGTGTTGAGCTGCTTTACGAGATCGAGCTGACGGCGCTGGCGCTCCATCGGGCTGAACTGGTTGCGGATGTTCAGAATGACATTGTCGAGATTCATCCCGCGCGAATAGTTCACATTCACGCCCTGATAGGTGCCGGGCAGGAACGAGGACTGGCGCCACTCGGGACGACCGCCGATGGTCACGAATCCGGGCATGTTCTGGTTGTCCGTGCCGAGACCGTAAACGACCCACGAGCCGAAGGACGGCTTCGGAAGCTGGAGCGATCCAGTGTTCATGAAGCGCTGCGCGACTTCGTGCGCCGGGATGTCCGTCCACAGTGAGCGGATGACCGCGATGTCGTCAATGTGTTTGCCCAGCCCCGGAAAGGCTTCCATGTTCACTTCCACGCCACTCTTTCCCATCTTCGTAAATTTAAACGGCGAGCCGAACGCGAGGCCATCATGCCCCGGGATGCTCTTGCCGTCGAACTTCGTCAATTCCGGCTTCGGATCCCACGTGTCCACCTGCGTGGGGCCACCCGATGCGAAAATATGGATGATGTGCTTGGCCTTGGCCGGGAAGTGCGGCGATTTCGGCGCGAGGGGGCTGTTCACTTTCAGGCCGCCGGGGTTCAATGCGGAGGCGCCTTCCGCCCACGGATTGATTCCAAAAATTGCCGCCAAGCTCATGCCTCCGAATCCCATGCCGGTGCGCAGAAGGAACTGACGCCGGGTAAAGATGATGTCTTCTGCCGAGGGCGAATGCTCGCGGACGTATTTTTCAGTGGGATTGAACGGAGTGCTCATGATGGATTTCTGGGTTTGTTAGTGGAATGGAATAGGAGTGCCGAGGAGTGGAATCCACGGCTAGGTTAAACAAGAACAGTTTGTTCATCACTTGGCTAGCAAAATGTTGGCCTATTTTGGCTTTATCCGAACAAATCTTGATTCCCGAAGAACAATGGTTTGGAGCCAGGCGGTTGTCGCGTCTGACTCCTGCCGTTCAGCGGTTCAAAGTCGCGAGCACTTCCGGGTCGCGCACGTCGGCCCAGTCGCCGCTCAGTTCTACCACGCGCACGGCTTTTCCGCTTTGTGCGAGATCGCGGATTGCGTCGGTGAGTTCGTATTCGCCGCGAGGGGAGAGTTTCAGTTTCGCCGTAAAATCAAAGATGCTCGGGCGAAATGTGTAAACGCCCGCATTGTACCACGGGCTGGGCGCGGGGCCGGCGGGCTTCTCGATCAGATCGGTCAGCTCGAAGCGATCATTTACCACGACGCACCCGCCTTTTGCCATCTCACCCTCGTTGTGCTTCACGGTCACGATGCCGTCGGCGTCGCCGAGTTCGGTGAGCCGCGCGTAGTTCGCTGGATCGATCAAAATGTCGCCGTAGCTGAGCACAAACGCATCACTCCCGGTGAACGTTTTCGCGAGTTCCACGACCTTGCCGGTGCCGTCCTGCACGATCTGCGTGGCGTAAGAAACGCGCACGCCGAACTTCGACCCGTCGCCGAAAAAATCCCGCACCACGTCCGCGCGGTAGCCGACGATGATGCAGAAATCCGTGACGCCCGCGGCCTTCAGTCCCTCGACGATGTGCAGCAGGATCGGCTTGCCGCGCACTTCGAGCATCGGCTTCGGAAGTTCGTTCGTGAGTTCCTTCATCCGCGTGCCTTTGCCCGCGGCGAGCAGCACCGCTTTGTTCACACTCATTTCCTCACCTCCGCGACGAATTCCGCCATCCGCTGCATCGCGATTTTGATCTTCTCCAGCGACGTTGCGTAGCTGCAGCGCACATGCCCTTCGCCGCTCACGCCGAACGCCGGCCCCGGCACGCACGCCACCTTTTTTTCCTGCAGCAGTCGCAGCGAAAATTCCCTGCTCGTGAGACCCGTGCTCCGGATGTCCGGGAACACGTAGAACGCCCCGAGCGGCTTGAAGCACGGCAGCCCCATGTCGTTCAGACTTCGCACGATGAAATTCCGCCGTGCTTCGTATTCCTTGCGCATCATCGCCACGTCGCCGTCGCCGCTCTCGAGTGCCTCGATCGCCGCGTCCTGCGCCATCGTATTCGCGCAAAGGATCGCATACTGATGCACCTTCATCATCGCCTCGGTGAGCACCGGCGGCGCGCACGCGTAGCCGACGCGAAATCCCGTCATCGCAAACGCCTTCGAAAACCCGTGCAAAAACACCGTGCGCTCGCGCATGTGCGGCAGCGCCGCGATGCTCACATGTTCGCCGCCGTCATAGGTCAGCTCGCTGTAAATCTCATCCGTCAGCACCACGAGATCGTGCTTGATGCAGAGCTTCGCGATTTTTTCCAGCTCCTCGCGCGACTGCGTGGCGCCCGTCGGGTTGCAGGGAAAATTCATCATCAGCACCTTCGAGCGCGGCGTGATCAGCTTCGCGAGTTCCTCCGCGGTCATGCGGAAGTTGTCCTTTGCAAACGTCGGCACCGCGACGGGCACGCCGTGCGCGAGCACCACGCTCGGGCTGTAGCTCACGTAGCACGGCTCGTGGTAAAGCACCTCATCACCGGGATTCACCAGCGCGCGCAACGCGAGATCGATCGCCTCGCTCACGCCGACCGTCACGATGATCTCCGTCGCCGGATCGTAGCCGACGTGGAAATTTTTCTGCACGTACTGCGCGATGCGCTCGCGCAGTCGCGGCAGTCCGAGGTTGCTCGTGTAGCCCGTGTGCCCGCGCTCGAGGCCGTAGATGGCCGCCTCGCGGATGCGCCAAGGCGTGTGAAAGTCCGGCTCGCCGATGCCGAGCGAAATGACGTCCGCCATCGTCTGGACGATCTCGAAAAAGTCGCGGATCCCCGAGCGGGGAATGTCGCGGACGTGGTTTGCGATGTGTTTGCTGAGAGACATGGAAAGGAATTTAGGATTTAGGATTTAGGATTTTGTGTCGGCTGCGCGCGAGTTTGCGCGGGCTGCCTGCGGGTCTGGGAGCGGTGGAGCCGTGCGCGGGATACCGGCGGCTGCGGTGAAAATCACCGCCACCACGCGAAAGCGCACGGCTACCAAGCTCGCGCACCCGGAATCCGGAATCCGGAATCCGAGCCGAGCGCAGCGAGACTGCCGCGGGCGAAGGAGGGGCAAATCCGAAATGTCCTCATGGCGCCACCGACAGCCTTTCCGGCGCCGGTTCCTTTTTCAGTTCCACGCCATTCTCCTTGTAAGCCCGCAGGCGGAAATGCGTCCCCGTCGAAATCACGCCCTTCTGCGTGCTCAGTTTCTCGGAAACAAATCCCGCCACTTCATGCAGCGTGCGCCCCTCGACTACGACCATCAGATCGTAGCCGCCGCTCATCAGGTAGCAGCTCTGCACTTCCGGGAATTTCGAGATACGCTCCGCCAGCTTGTTGAACCCGCCGTCGCGCTCGGGCGTCAGCTTCACCTCGATCACGGCCGTCACGCTGTCGCGTGCGATTTTCTCCGGGTCCACGATCGCCTGATATCCGAGCACCACGCCATCGTGCTCCAGCTTCTCGATGCGCCGCGTCACCTCGCTCTCCGCGAGGCTGGAAGCCTTCGCGAGATCTGCGATGGAAGCGCGCGCATTCTTGCGCAGGAGCGGCAGGATTTTGTCCATGTGTGGAAATGGAGCGCAGTCTCTCGCGCGGCGAGTCGCGCTCGGCAAGCGAAAACAAGGGACACCACCCCGGCGCCTGATGCATTGGATCACTTTGCGCACGGGGGCGGAGTCGCTTCGGATTCGTCATGCTCTTTCCAGTGCGAGACATCGGGGATGAAGATTTTGCGCAGCCGGATCTGGGGCGGGGGCCGGATTGCCCTTCCTTTCAGGAGGCTGGCATTGGGCAAGGTCTCATGAGAGGATTTGTCCACATGGCATCCCACGAACATTGCACCGTCGAGCATTTGGCCGAGATTTTTGGACGGTGCCAGGAGGAGATTATCGCCGAGTGGCGGGTGCAGGCAGGCAAGCTTCTTCGCGAACTTAAATTGGACAAGGCGACGATCACCGATCACCTGCCGGATGTCATCGCGGAGATCACCCGCGATCTTGCGCTGTGTCGCACCGGCACCCTTTCTGCCGAACACGTCCGCGGCAGTCCGGTGATGCACGGCATGAGGCGTTACCACGATGGGCTGGACATCGGTCAGGTCGTGGCGGAGTACAATCTCCTCCGGGTTGCCTTCATCACGATCGCCGAACGGCACGATCTCTACATCGTGGGTGAGGCGGCGCACATCATCAACCACCGGATTGACGAAGCGGTGCGGCTGGCGGTCACCGCTTTCGCAGGACAGCAGGAATTCATTCGCAAACAGAAGGAGGCTGAACACCGGGCCTTCATCGCGCACGATCTGCGCACGCCGCTCAATGCGGTCTCACTTCTGGCCGACGAATTGAGGGAGAGCATGGATCCCAAAACGCTCGCCGGGACAGGCGACCTTTTCGAGAGTCTCAGCCGCAATTTGCAACGCCTCTCGGACGTGATCAAACGAGTGATGGATGCAAACGTGCAGGCCCTGGCGCCAGGCAGCTCCTTCCAGCCGGAATGCCGCATGTTTGAACTCTGGCCCTTGGTGCAGCGCCTGGTTCTCGACCTGAGGCCGCTCTCCTCGAAGCATGGCATCGAGGTCATCAACGAAATCCCGCGCGCCCTCATCGTCTTTGCGGATGCGGGGCTCCTCTCGCAGGTTTTTCAAAATCTGCTCGGCAATGCCTTCAAATACGCTGCACAGGGGAGGGTCTTCTTGAGTGCGCGGGAGGACGCCGGCACCGTCACCTGCATCGTGCGGGACAATGGCCCCGGCATTCCGCCGGAACTGCTGCCCAGGATATTCGACAAGCTCGCCACCGACCCCGACAAGGAAGGCACGGGGCTCGGGCTGGCCATCGTGAAACAGATCGTGGAAGCGCATGGCGGCACAGTGAATGCCGAGAGCACCCTCGGAGCAGGCGCGACATTTACCTTCACCATTTCTGCATCGCAGGAAAGCTGAATGCCTTGCCCGCCTGCGCGAATGCAGCCTCCCGTGATGCCGAGCGGTGAGACGGTGGTGGCAGAGGACTCAGTTTCGCCCGGGCCGGGATGGTGAAAAGTTTGCGGAGTTTTTGCACGACATCCGGCGCGCGAGAGGGTTCACAGGCGGAACCTGGATTCATCCGAACTCAAAACCCCACCATGAAAAAAAACGCCAAATCCATCGTCATCGCCCTCTGCGGCGCCGCCCTTTGCGGCACCGCGGGTGCCCGCCCTCTCGAACACGCCGGTCAGCCTGAGATGAACGGTGCCATCGTGCAGCTCGAGGAGGCGAAGCACGCGCGGCATCCGGTCGAGCATCTCGAAAAGGCGAAGCACG
>JBDSAR010000310.1:0-6711 GCA_039922035.1 Chthoniobacteraceae bacterium | reverse complement strand
CCCCGCCCCAGAGTCCCGCGGATGCGATCGCGATCCACCAGCCGCCGGGCAGCGCAGTCGAGTAGCGCTCGTGCCACGCGAGCGACGGCGCATCCACGCGCGCATTGTGCCGCGCGAAGCGAAGGTTTGCCTCCGTGTTCCTGCTGGACGGATCGAGCGAAAGCGCGCGCTCCCACGCCAGGACGGCGTGCCCTTGGCGCCCCACTTTCCATTCGGCATCGCCGAGATTGTGCAGCGCAGCGGCGGAGAAATTTCCGTTGCTCACCAGCTCACGCAGCTCCCCCACGGCCTCCGCGAATTCGCCCGCAGCGTACGCGGCGGAGGCTTTGGAAAAACGATCTTCCGGCGACGATGCTGCACGGCACTGCGATGCGATCAGCGCGAGGAGAAATGTGAGCATCAGCTTGCGCGACACGTTCGGCAGGCACTGTGTCAGCGGCAGAAGCGAAAGTGATGCGTGCGTCGTCTTCATGCCCGTCGTGCGAGGGTGTGGACTGCGCGTTCCAATTCCGGCAGCAGTGCGCGTGGTTCCATCGCCGCGGCGTCGGCAGTCGAATAGTTTGCGGCGTCGGCGGAATCGAGCACCTTGCGCGCGATTGCGGACGCGCCGGGGTCGTCATTCAAAAGGCGAAGCACGTCCTCGCGGGTGAGGCTGTCGGCGCGCGCGGTGTCGAACGGCGAGGCGGCCTCGCGGAGCGCGCCTGCGCTGGCGCGGAGAAATTCGGCGCGGTCATTCGCGCGTGCGGCGGTGCGTGCGCGTGCGAGGGCGCGGCGTGCGGCGGAGTGCGCGCGGCGGCGACGGATGATCTGCGGATTCGCAGCGAGCCAGTCGCGGCGGCGGCGCCATGCCCACAGCGCGAGCAGCAGCACAGGCGGCGTGAGTTCGGCGGCGATCAGCCAGCGCTCGCGCAGCGGCGGCGCAAGGGAATGCACCCAGCGTCCGGATTTTTCCGCGAGGCCGGTCATCACGGGCTCGACGACACGTGGCGCTTCGTCGGGGCGCGGGGCTTCGCTTTTCACTGCCTCGGGAGCAGCAGGTGCGGGCGCTGCGCTCGACGCCTTCACGGTGACGGGCACAGGCGGGATCGTGACATCCACATAGGCGCGGCGCTCCGGATCGAAATAACTGAATGGCATCGCGGGCGTCGCCTTCAATCCTGCGCGGCTCGGGATGAGCGTGTAGGTGAAAACTTTTGCGCCTCGCGCGCTGTTGTGATCCTCGGGGTCCGCTTGGAATTCGCTCGTCGGCTTGTAAATCTGCCAGCCGCCCGAGGCCTCGATTTCGGGCGCGGCGACTCCTTCCAGATTTCCCTCGCCGGCCATCGCGAACGCCATCGTCACCGGCTCGCCTGCCTCGATTTCCGTGGCCGAGAGCTTCGGCTGCGCGACCGTGAATTTCCCAATCGCCCCGGTAAATCCCGGCAGCCGCCCGGTTCGCGGCAGCGCGAGCACACGCACGCGCGCGGGCTTTGCATCAATCGTCGTCTGCGAGCGGGAAAATCCCGGCTGCCCCGGAAATCCCGCCTTCTGCACACTGGCCATGATCTGGATTCCCAATTCCAAATCGCCCTCGAGAATCGGCGTTACGCGAAGTGGCATCACGAGCCCTTCATGCTGCGTTCCGCCGATTTTGAACTGCTCGCGCGAAGTGCGCAGCGAGGGTTTCACGACTGCGGAACCGGTCGTCTTTGCCACGTGCGAGATGAACTGCGGAATCTCGTCGGGCGTTTCGATCACGAGCAGCCGTGCGCCGATGGATTCGCCGACAAAAAAATCGCGCTGCGGCATTTCCACCTCGGCGCGCACCGGCTGCGACTGCCGGGGCAGCGCGTCGGCATCGGCCGCATTCACCGTGAGCACCGTGGCCGGAATATGCGCGCGTCCCCCAGGGAGCATGACATCGAACGCCGGGATCGTGAACCGCCCGGTGCGTTGCGGGACGACGCTGTAGTTGAAAGTCGAAGTCATCATGGCATTCCCGTTCACGAAGGTCGTGGTCACGCTCCTTCCGGCGAACGCGAAATCCAGTCCTGCTGGCGGCAGCGGCGCGGGTGGCTGAAGCACCATTTGCGGTGCCGAGATCCGCACACGGAAAATCGCGGGCCGTCCGAGCTCGCCGATTTCGGGGTCGAAGCTGGCGGTCACCGTGGCATTCGCCGCATCGGCCGCGGCGCTTCCCGGCAGCGCGGCCTGCGCAAAAATCGCGGGCGCTGCGCCGCAGAGCGCGAGCACGATCGCCGCCACGATTGAAAATCCGAAACGCATCCTCACCAGTCGCGTCCCTTCTTCTGCTGCGGTTTGCGCTGCTCCTCGGTGGGTTTGAAGCCCTCGCCCTCCTGCTTCGTGCCGAGCGACATCGTGCGGCGCTTCATCGTTTCCTTCAGCCAGCGCGCCATGTCCGGTGAGACTTCGCGGTCGCTGCCGAGCCGCTGTTGCTGTTTCTCGCCCGGCTTGGGCTCCTCGCCCTTTTCGTCGTCGTCATCCTCCTCATCGTCACTCTGTCGCTGCATCTCCTCCGGGATTTTGCCGCGCATCTTCTTCATCGCCTCCTTGATCTTCTCGCGCTCCTCGGCGGTCTTTTCGCTCTGCTCCTCGACCTGCTTTTTGAATTTCAGCAGCTCCTCGATTTTCCGCTCGACGATATCCGCATTCGTCTTTGCGTCGCTGTTTGCCGGATCGAGTTCCAGTGCGCTGTGAAAATCGCCGACCGATCTGCGCCAGCGCTCCAGCGCGGAGCCGATGAGCCCGAGCGTGCGGCTCGTCTCGTCGCGTGAAAAGCGCAGTTCCTTCCGCGCAGCGCGGGCATCCATGTAGGCCGCGATGATCTCCCTCAGCTCATCGCTCTCCAGAGCGCGTCCGGCATTCCGGATTGCCTCCTCCGCGACGGTCGTCGCGGCGGTGGATGAATCGAGGAGCTGCTGGCGGTTGCCTTCGCCCTTCATCGTCTCCTCGCCCTGCCGGAATCGCACGTGGCCGAGATTGTAGAGCGCGAGCGGCTGCACGGCCTCGACTTCCGATCCCGCGGCCTTGCGCAGCGACATCTCCGCGTCGCGCAGCTCGCCTTTGCCGAGCTTGCCCACGCCTTCGTTGTAAAGTTCGCGCGCGCCCTGCGTGATGGCCAGTGCGGGCGATGCTGCGAGCATCAGGATTGCGAAGGGGCGGAAGTTCATGCGGTGAGCGCCGCCTTTCGGCGTCGCGTGCGGAAGAGAGATTCGGCGACGAGCAGGAAAATGGCAACTGCAAGCGGCCAGCGGTAGCGATCAATTCCGAGGCGCTTGCGGAACACCGCCGCGGGTTTCGACTGCGGATCCTTCAGTGCATTGGCCACGTCGGAAAGGCCGCCCGCGATGGTTTCCAGCCGCCGGTACGTGCCGCCGGTCGTCTCCGCGATCGTGCGCAGTGTCGCCTCGTCGAGCCGGCTGGTCACCGGCTGGCCTTTTTCATCGCGCAACGGCTCGAGCACATCGCCCTTGCCATGCACCTGGATTTGCGAGCCGTTCGGCGTGCCGGCTCCGACGGTGAAAACGACTACGCCATCCTTCGCGAGTTTCTTCGACGCCTCGATGCCGATGCGCTCGAGATCCTCGCCGTCCGTCACGAGCACAAGGACTTTGCGCCGCTCGGATTTTTCAAAGGCGCGGCTCCCCGCAAAAAGCGCGCTCGCAATGTCCGTTCCCGGCACGAGCACCGAGTCCGTGTCGAGATCGCGAATGGCTTCTTCAAACGCATCGTAGTCGAGCGTGAGCGGGCACTGGAGAAATGCATCGCCCGCGAAAGCCACCAGCCCGACCCGGCCGCCGGCATGTCGGTGGACGAAATCGAGCACCGCCATCTTCGCGCGTTCGAGCCGGCTCGGTGTGACGTCGGTCGCGAGCATGGATTTCGAGGTGTCGATGAGAAAGACCACGTCATCGCCTTTGCGATCGACACGCTCCTCCGTCTCGCCCCATTGCGGACGCGCGAGCGCGATTCCGATGAGCAGCAGCGAAAGGAACAGCATCGCGTTTTTCACCGCGCGCATCACCGCGCTGTGCGATGCGAGCAGGTCGGCACGGCGTGCGGGGTCGGCAAATTGTTCAAGCTGCCGCCGTCGCGCCTTCGCCGAAACCCAGAACAGCGCCGCCGTGAGCGCGAGCGCGAGCGCCGTGAACCACAGCCACTGAGGCGCGGCAAATTGGAGCGCGTGATCTTTCATGGGATGCGCCGGTAGCGGGTATTCGCGAGCAGCAGCTCCAGCAGCAGCACGGCGAGCGCGCCGAGCAGCGGAATGTAAAAGAGCGGCGTGTAAGTGCGGTTGCGCTTCAGCTTCACCTCGGATTTTTCGAGCCGGTCAATGTCCGCGTACACCGTGTCGAGTTCCTGCCGGTTCGTCGCCGTGTAGCTCTTGCCGCCGGTCATCTTCGACATTTTTTCGAGCACCACGTAGTTCGCCGGCTGCAGCATCGTGATCACGCCCATCGGCTGTCCGTCCGGGCCGAGGCGCAGCTTGCCGGTCTCGCGATCGAAATCGTGCAGCCAGCATTGTTCGTTTTTCCCGACACCGACCGTGTACACCCGCACGCGCTCGCCGGCGGCGAGGCTTGCGGAGGCGACGGGCTCGAGCGTCTCCCACTTGTTGTTGTCGCCATCGGTGAGCAGCACGATGAGCTTGCCGCGGCTCTGCTTCTGCGACGCGAGGCGCTTCACCGCGAGGCCCGTCGCGTCGCCAATGGCGGTGCCGAGTTCCGTGATCACGCCGATGTAGAGCCGGTCGAGATTCTTCTGAAGCCACTCGTGATTCAGCGTCGGCGGACTCACGAGATACGGCACGCCGCTGAACGCAATGAGCCCGATGCGATCCGAAGGACGCCGCGCGACGAAATCCTTCAGCACACTCTGCGCGATGTCGAAGCGCGTCGTGAGCTTGCCCGGCGGCGCCATGTCGAGCGCCATCATGCTCCACGAAAGATCGAACACGAGCATGATGTCCACGCCACTCGCCTGCGTCTCGGTCTGCTCGTTCACCCAGCGCGGCCCGGCCATCGCGATGATCGTCAGCGCGACCGTGATCGTGCGCAGGAAAATGAACAGCCGTCCCGCGACCGACCGCACTTTCCCGCCAATCGCGCGCACCAGTTCCACGCTGGAAAAACGCAGCGCTCCATCCGCCCCCGATCGCCCGCGGATGAATGCGTACAGTGGCAGCAGCGCGAGAAGGACCAGCACCCACGGATGCTGGAACTCGAAGCCGTCCCTCATAGTGTGCGCTCCGCCTTCGCGCGCGCGGCCTCCAGATCATGAATCAGCTTCGTCGCATTCGTGAGCAACGTGAGGGTGTCGGGCGTTTCCGCGCGCGGCGCAAATTTCGCGCGATCGCAGCCGGAGAGAAAGTGCCAGGCCTCGTTCGTCAGCTCGACCGGGCAGGAGCGCCGGGTGGCGAGTCCGCTCACGACTTCTTCGGAAGTCAGCCCGGTGCCCTCAAGTCCAAATGCATCCACCACGTATCGTCTCACGGTCGCGGAGACCGCGACGGGCGTCCCTTCGCCCGCCTTCGCGCGGAGCGCACCGAGTTTGTCCCTCGCGATCGCAAATGGATCCGGCGGGGGTGCAGCAGGCTTGCGCCGGGGCCAGCAGATCAATGCGAGGGCGGCCGCTCCGCCGATCGTGAATACCACCCATACCTTGCGATCTCGCTCGATCGCCGGCGCGGGCAGTTCCGGCAGCGGCGGTCGCAGATCCGAATCCGGCGCTGGCGCTTTCGGCCCGCGAGCTTCGGGGCTTGCCGCAGGCGCGGTCTTGATTGCCGCGGGTGCGGCGAGTGGGGAAAGCGCGAGGAGTGCTGCGAGAGCGGCGCGTTTCATCGGCGGCGGCGATGCTCGAAAAAATGCTGCATCTGCGCGGCGTGATCGTCCGCCGAGCCGAGTCGCAGGATGTCCACACCCGATTGCATGAGCGCGCGGTCGAGATGCTCCTGCCGCTGCGCCACGCCCTGCGCGAACGCAGCGCGCACCGTCTCGCGCGTCGAATCCACCTCGATGACCTCGCCCGTTTCCAAGTCCTCGACGACGAGCATTCCCGATGTCGGCAGCTCGCGCTCCCGCGCATCCTGGAGCTGCATGCACACGAGATCATGCCGCGAATTCGTGCGGCCGATTTCCTGAAAGATGTCGCGTTTTCCGTCTGTCGGGCCGTGGAGAAAATCGGAAATCAAAAACACGATCGAGCGCCGGTGCGTGACGTGATTCAGGAACGACAGCGCCGACTCGATGCGCGTCCCCCGCTTCTTCGGCGAAAAGACGAGCGCCTCGCGAATCACGCGCAGCAGGTGTCGCCGCCCCTTTTTCGGCGGGAGAAAAAGCTCCACCTCATCGCTGAAGAGCAGCAGCCCGACTTTGTCGCCGTTGCGAATCGCAGAGAACGCCAGCGTGCCCGCGATCTCCGTGGCGACCTCGCGTTTCGTCCGCTCCGAGGATCCGAAATCGCCGGACGCTGACACATCGAGAACCAGGATGACCGACAGTTCGCGCTCTTCGCGGTGCAGCTTCACAAATGGCCGGCGCATGCGTGCCGTGACGTTCCAGTCAATCGTCCGCACATCATCGCCCGGCGTGTATTCGCGAAGTTCCTCGAAATCCATCCCGCGCCCTTTGAACTGCGAGTGATACGCGCCGACCATGAGATCGTTCGCGAGCTTGCTCGTCCGCAGTTCAATGCGGCGGACGCGGGCGATGA
>JBDSAR010000309.1:0-4112 GCA_039922035.1 Chthoniobacteraceae bacterium | reverse complement strand
GCGCGTCCGCAGCAGAATGGACGCTGTCGCGCGGTCCTGCGGCGGGCGCAGTGCTGCTGCTCTTCGGCGTGGCCTACGGCGACTTCACGATCGGCGCGCTCCTCGCGCCGCCGCAATTCACCACGGTGTTCGCGCGGATTTTCAATCTCATGCACTACGGCCAGAATGCGCTTCTGTCCGCCAGTGTCTTCATCGCTGTGGCGACGCCACTGCTGTGTCTCTGGTTGACCCGCCGCCTGCTGCGCCTCTATGTCGCCCGCCGTGTCCGCTGAACCACTTTGGCAACTTACCGGCATCCGCTTTTTCGGCCCGCCGTGCCGATGGCCGAAGGAACCCTTCGATCTCGCGATCCAACCGGGCCGCACGGCGCTGCTCGGATTGTCCGGCGCGGGGAAGACATCGCTGATCAAGTTACTCGTCGGATTTGCACAGCCCGCCGACGGCACCGCGCGTGGCCCCGCGCGACTCTCGTGGGCACCGCAGGATCACGGCCTTTGGCACAAGCACACGGTGCGCGAGCATCTGTCGCTCGCAGGCGCATCGTCGCTCGAAAGCGATGCGATGCTGGACGAATTTGATCTCGGCAAAGTCGCGAACCGCTCCGCCGGAATCCTCAGCCTTGGCGAAGCCGCACGCCTCAGTGTCGCCAGGGCGCTCGCGCAAAATGCGCCTGTCATCGTCATGGACGAGCCGCTCGCACACGTGGACAGCGCCCGCTCAGGCAAATACTGGCGCGCAATCCGCGAGCGCATCGAACGCACAAATGCATCGTTCGTCTTTGCCACGCACACGCCAGAGATCGCACTCGCCGAAGCGGAACACGCGATCTGCATGCGCGAAGGCCGCGTCGTCTTCTCCGGCAGAGTCGCCGACCTTTATGAGAATCCTGCAACGCCGGAAATCGCGGAATTCCTCGGCCCCACAAACTGGATGACTCCCGATGAAGCGCGGCAATGGCTCGGCGAAACTTGGAGCAACGCACGCTCCATGCGTCCCGAACGCGTTTTCATCGAGCCTGCACCGGACGGTCCTCACACCGTCAGCGAATCGCGTTTTCTCGGCAGTTGCGCGGAGACCACGCTGCGTTCGGACATCGGCGAATCGCGCACCTTCATCCATCGCCCGGTTGAAAAGCCGCGCACTGGGTTGCGCGCGAAACTCAGCGCGCTGCTGCGCACAGTCGCGATGCTTGCCCTGCTCGCGCTTTCGCTAAGCGGATGCGATCGGAGCGGCAAGGCGGATCAGATTGCCGTGAAGTCCTGGCGCACATGGATGCTGCCGACCGACGGCGCGGTGCAACCGACTCCGCGCAGCCTCACCACCGGCCCGCACGACGAACTCGCGGTGATGGACACCGCGGGCCGCGTGCTCATCTACGATGCAAACGGCGCGCTGCTGCGGCAGTGGAAGATGCTCGATGTGCAGTTTGGGAAACCTGAGGGCATCGTGTGGCTGAAAGACGATCGCATCGTCGTGTGCGACACGCACTATCGGCGGCTCGTGTGGTTCGATCAGCAGGGGCGTGTGCTGAAGACGCTCGGCCAGCACGGCAAGGGCCGCGGCGAATTCATCTACCCCGTCGGCATCTCCAAGGACGCGGCGGAGAATCTCTACGTGTGCGAATATGGAGGCAACGACCGCGTGCAGGTCTTCACGCGCGACGGCCAGTGGCTGCGCGAATTCGGCACGCCGGGCACGGGCGCGGGACAGTTCCAACGCCCGAGCGGGCTCGTGTGGCACGAGGGGAAGGTGTTCGTCGTGGATGCGATCAACAACCGCATCCACGTCTTCACCGACGCGGGAAAATCCCTCGGCCTCCTCGGCGCAGGCGCGGATGGAAAAAACACGCTCACCTTCAATCTCCCCTACGACATCGCACTCGCGCCAGACGGAAATCTCTACGTGATCGAATACGGCGCAGGCCGCCTCTCGCGCGTCTCGCTCGACGGAAAACTGCTCGGCCAATACGGCCACACCGGCCGCGGAGACGGAGAATTCGCCACACCGTGGGGCCTCGTGGTGGATTCGAGGATGCGCGTGCTCGTGGCTGACACGATGAACCGGCGCATCGTGGCGCTGCAGTTGTGAGCGCCGGTGCAGCGTGGGCATTCCTGCCCGCGAGGCCTGCGTCGCGGACAGGAATGTCCGCGCTACAAGCAGCACCGCTCTTCCAATTCCGAAATCGCTTCGACTCGGCCGGATTCCTCAGAGTGCGCGCCTGCCTGTGAATTCCGCGATTCTCCCAGTCCGTGCGATGCGCTCGTTGTTTCCAATGGCGCGGCGTCGGGTGACGTTTCTCGCGCTGCTGCCCTTGCTCGTGTTCCTCGCAGTGTTTGCCGCGGCGGTGATCGTCTGCGAAGTGCGCGGGATTGTGCGGTTCACTTCGAAGCCCGCGTTCTGGCTCATGCTCGTGACGCCGTGGGTGTGGTGGACGCATTTCGCAGGATGGAGCGGACTCACGGGCTGGCGCGCACAGGCGGCTCTGATGTCGCGATTCCTGCTGGTGGGCGCGTTTGCGGCGTTGCTCGCGGAGCCGCGCGCTGTGCGGAAGTCGGACACGCTCTCGATGGTGTATGCGCTCGATGTGTCGGACTCGATGGGCGAGAAAATTTCCGACAAGAGCGTGGAGTGGATTTTGAAAACGGTCGGGCAGAAACCGCAGAAGGATGAGGCCGGACTGGTGGTTTTCGGGCGCGATGCGGCGGTGGAATTGCCAACGCGAAAGTCGTTCCCTTTTGAAACGATCAACTCGCGCGTGAACCGCGACGGCACCGATCTCGCAAAGGGACTCGGCCTCGCCGCGGCGATGCTGCCGGAGGAAAATCAGGGGCGCGTGGTGCTCGTCTCGGATGGGAACGAGACGGATAGCAACGTGACGACCGTGCTTGATGAAATGAAATCGCGCGGCATCGCGGTGGATGTGCTGCCGGTGGCATTCGATTTCGCAAAGGAGGTGTGGCTCGAACGGCTTGACCTCCCGCGTGTGGTGAAACAGGGCGAGACCTACGAGGCGACGGTGCTGCTGTCGTCGCTCCAGGCGGGCAAGGGCAAGCTGCGTTTTGCCGAGAACGGGATGAACATTTTCGAGAAGGACGTGGAGTATCAGGCGGGGAAGAATCGCTTCTCGCTGCCGCTGCCGCAGCGCGGGCCGGGCTACTATGAGTATGTCGCGACCATCGAGACGGCGAAAGGTGAGGATTCGTGGAGTGAGAACAACGTGGCGATGGGCGACCTGTATCTGAAAGGCGAGGGCAAGGTGCTCGTCGTCACCGATGCACGCGGCGATGCACGCGACTGGGAATCACTCGTTGCGGCGCTCAAGCAGGGCGAGCGCATCGTGCAGGTTCGGATGGCCTATGAGTTTCCGCGCGATCCGCTTTCGCTGCTGCCGTATGATTTGATCATCATTCCGAATGCACCGGCGGACGGATTCGACGCGGTGCAACTCCAGGCTCTGCATGACGCGGTGTACAATCAGGGCACCGGCTTCATCATGCTTGGCAGCCCGCAGACATTCGGGCCGGGCGGGTATCATCGAAGCGTCGTCGAGGATGCGCTGCCGGTGACGATGGACGTGACGCAGAAAAAGATCCTGCCAAAGGGCGCGCTCGCGATCGTGCTGCACACCTGCGAATTCGCCGAGGGCAACACGTGGGCGAAGCGCATCGCAAAGGAAGGCATCCGCGTGCTCGGCGGTGAGGACGAGGTGGGGCTGCTCGACTACGAATTTGCAAAAGGCGACCAGTGGGTATTCCCGCTCACGCCGGCGAAACTTTTCGAGACGAAGCTCATCCCGCTCATCAATGCCGCTTCGCCTGAGGACATGCCGGCGTTTCACAACATCATGTCCATGGCCTTCACCTCATTGAAGGCAAGCGACGCAGCGATGAAGCACTGCATCATCATCTCCGACGGTGATCCCGCGCCGCCGCAGCCAGCGCTGCTCGATCAGTTTCTCGCGGAGAAAATCACGGTGTCCACCGTTGCCATCAATCCGCACGGCGGGCAGACCGTGGATCTCATGGAAGGCATCGCGCAGAAGACCGGCGGACGCTTTTACTATCCGCAGGATCCGTCGCAGCTCCCGAGCATCTTCATCAAGGAGGCGAAGA
>JBDSAR010000308.1:0-6341 GCA_039922035.1 Chthoniobacteraceae bacterium | reverse complement strand
GGGGATCACCCCGTCTTTGCGTCCGCAAACTGTCGCGGCGACACGCCGAGCACGCGTTTGAAATGCCGCGCCATGTGACTTTGATCCGCGAAGCCCGCATCCTGAGCGACCGCGGCCATCGTCCACGCGCGCTCGGTGCGCATGAGTTCCTGCGCGCGGTCCACGCGCAGGCGGATGAGGTAGTCGTGCGGCGGATGACCGGTCGCAGTCTTGAACTGCCGCGCGAAGTGAAACGGGCTGAGGCCGGCGGCGTGCGCAAGTTCATCAAGCGAGAGCGGGTCGGTGATGCGGCGACGCATGAGTTCCACCGCCCGGAGCACCGCGATCGGCGGCGCGACATCCGCGGGTTTGCGGGCGGGGAGTTGCTGGTATTCACGCAGCAGATGCACGGCGATGGCGCGCGCGATTCCCTCGGCGATCGTCGGGGCTCCGGGTGCTGCGTCGAGTTCGCCGACGAGCGTGCGCATCAAAGCGCACGCAGGATGGTTCGCGGGCAACTTGCGCACATTCGCCGCGCCGTGCAGCGCGGAGCTTCCGCCGAGTTCCGCGGCGATGCGCTCGAAGAACCATGGCTCGAAACCGAGCATGAGGATCTGCACCTCACCCGTCCACCGGAACGACACGGGCCGGCCCGCGGGAGTCACACGTCCCTCACCCGCGCGATAGAAAACTTTTTTCACCTCCCCATCCACGACGACATCGCTGCGCAGCGGCTTGAGAAAATAGTAGAACACGTGCTGCCGGATGCCCGCCGAGTAGTCCACGCGGCCCGAGCGGCCGCGCCTCTCCTGGAGGAAAAGTCCCGGCCATCCCTGCGAACGGCGCACGACGGTAATCGCGGCGGGCACGTACGTCTCGACGTCCACGAGCGGAAGGGATGCGGAGATTTTCATGAGCGCGGCGACGATATGCTCCCGCGCACGGGAATGCCAGCGGCGGGTGCGATGGGGCGTGTCCTTCCTTGCAGAATGCCGGCGCCCGACCATAGCTTGCGTCATCGTGAAAACCCGACTGCTCGCTTTCCTCATCGCCGCCACCACATGCCTCGCCCAGCAGGATGCGCCTGATGTGAATGCGCTGGAAAAGAAGGCGGCCGCAGGCAACGCCGAGGCGCAGATCGCGCTCGGCCTCGCGTATGATCAGGGCCGTGGCGTCGCGAAGGATCGGAAAAAGGCGGCGGACTGGTATGGGAAGGCGGCCGCTCAGGGAGCCCCGGAGGCGCAGTTTAATCTCGGGATCATGTTCGGCGCGGGCGACGGCGTGCCGAAGGACGAGGCGAAGGCTCTCGAATATTTTGAGAAGGCCTCGGCGCAGGGACTGTTGGACGCGCAATTCAATCTCGCGAACATGTACGCGGACGGACGAGGCACCGAGAAGAACCCGGCAAAGGCCATCGAGTGGTATGAGAAGGCCGCCGCCAAGGGAATGACGAGAGCGCAGGTCAATCTCGGGCTCATGTACGCGCAGGGGCAGGGCGTGCCGAGGAACAACATGAAGGCCTATGCGTGGTTCGCGCTGGCAGCCACCGACGGTGATCCCGCGGCCAAAAAGAGCCGTGATTTCATCGAGAGCAAATTGAATGCAAAGCAGAAGGACCAGTTCAAGAAAGCGGCGGAGGAACTCGCCACGACGCTCAGGAAATAGCGGGCGTCCGCACTTCCGCTACCCCGCGCCGAGCCGCTGATCTTTTTTGTTCGCGGGGTGCTCGTCCTTTTTTCCGTGGATGCACACGGCGGTCCATTCAGCGAGGCGCTGGCCGAGCAGGCGGCACGCGGTGGCATCGTCTTCGCTGCGCGGTTCCTTCGCGACGACTGCGCCGTAGTGTGCGGTGCGCAGTGTCGTCGCGTAGTCGGTGACGCCGAAGGCGAGGAAGCCGAAATTCATGAGCACGGTGAGGATGGACTGGCAGGCGAGTTCCATGCCGCCGCCCCACGCGCCGGCGGAGGAAAAGGCGCACGCGATTTTGCCGTCCACTTCCATCCAGTGCGGCATCATGGCCTCATCCCAGAAGCGTTTCATTTTCCACGAGAGGATGCCCATGTTCGTCGGGCTGCCGACCGCGAGGCCGTCGCACCAGATCACGTCGTCGGGCTGCGCGTCATCCACGGAGCGCACGCGCACCTCGGTGTCCGCGATGCGCTGCGCGCCCTCGGCGACGAATGCGGCCATCTTCGCGACGTTGCCGGATTTTGAGTCGAAGAGGACGAGGATGCGGTTCATGCAAATGGCGCTCAGTGCTGCGGCGGCGGGAGCATCACGATGCCGTAGCGCGGCGCGACCGCGAGAAGCTTCTCGATTTCGGCGGACGATGGCGGGACGGGCGGCGCATCGGCGGAAGGAAGCTCGGTCGCAAACTCCGCCATGAATTTTTCGAAGCCTGCCGGTGCGCACATGATGAGCATGCGCGCGCTTTTCGCCGTGTTGTTTTTGAACGCGTGCGGCGTGCCGCGCGGGATCTGCACGAAGGTGCCGGGCGCGCCCGTGACTGCGCGCCCGTCCACGGTGAACGTGATTTCGCCCTCGGTGACATAGAACAATTCCTCCTCGCGCGTGTGGTAGTGCGGGGGCGGGCCGCCGCCGGGCGGCACCGTGGCGTCGGCGAGGCAGTACGCGCCGCCGGTCTGTTCGCCGGTGGCGAGGATCACGTATTTGTCGCCGACGGCGGAAAAGACCTTCGAGGTGCCGGGAGCGGAGTGGATGAATTGCGCGGGCGTGCTCATGCCCGTGAATGAATCAGGGGCACCGGCGCAGGGCAATAGCTGCCAAACGCGCTTGCATTAAATGGATATTCACGCTTCGCGATTTGCATCAGGCGCAAGACGCGACGAGCTTCCGCGCCCGCAAAGTTCATGACGAATACGCCCGAACATCCCATCAGAATTCCCAGGCCCGCCAGCGCGCCGAACCCGGAATTTCCAAAGGTCCGAACCACCTCTGCAGGCCCGCGCATCCCGCCGCGCAGTCTGCTTCGGAAGCTCTTGCTCGTCGTCGCGGGAATCGCCATCGGCGCACTCGGGGTCCATTTTTTCCCGCACGATCCCCCCGGCACCGTGCCTTCCTCGGAACTCGGCACCCGCGTGCGCCCCGGAGCATGGGGTGAGCTTTATGCCGTCCCCTTCGTCATCGCTGCGCCCGATGAACTGCTCCCCGTCCATACCATCGAATCCGGCGGCACGCACTGGCTGTTCAAGAACTGCACCGCCTCGGAAATCTCCAACCTGCTCGAGACCGCCGGGATGTCCTCGGACGAGCGCCTCGCGCTCCTCGCACCTGCCGTCTCGCAAGTGAATGGCATCGATCTGGAAATGGCACCGACGCCCGGCATGGTCGCGGCGCTGCCGGAAAAGGCGCGGGCGGCGATTTACCACAAGCTCGCGCAGTTCCCGGAGAACCGTTCCGCGTTTTTCTTCCTCCACAAGGACACGCTCGCCGACCGTTTTGACGACAGCGGCATCGCCGCGGACACGCTCGCGCTTTTCCACCGGTTCTGCATCACGCACGGCGACTACCTCATCTTCGGCGGCCTCCCGGCGATGCTCGCGCAGCTCCCGAGCTACGAGGAAAAGGTGCGCTTCGTGAAGGCGCTCACGCGGCAGAGGACGATGCTCGTGCGCCTGCGCGTGACGAAAAATTCCGACCTCAGGACACTCACCGAATATTGGGGCAAGGGCGCCTGGGCGCCAAACATCCGCACCATCCTCGAAGGCGTCGAACGCGTGCCCGGCGGCACCTTCATGAGCATCATGGCGCTGCTCCCGCCACTGCCCGCGTCGCAGCTCTACTTTTATCCGATGGTTCAGAGCAATCCGCTCAACGGGCCCGCTCCCTTGCGTGACTGCCACTGGACTTCGCTGAACTTCTTCAGCGACACCGCAGACACCAAGGCGGTGGACTCCTCGACTTTCGCCAAAATGATCGCAACGGAGTATTCTCCCATCAGCGGTGATCCCCGCTACGGCGACATCCTGCTCCTCGCAACGCCCGATGGCGAGATTCTCCATTCTGCCGTCTTCATCGCCGACGAGATCGTCTTCACGAAAAACGGCGCGACCCCGATCTACCCGTGGATGCTCTCCACAGTCCCGGACTTGCTGAAGCAGTATTCCTTTCATGTGCCGGACGGCCAAAAACTCACGCTCCGCTACTTCCGGAGCAAAGGCGCGTAGGTCGGGAAGACGTCACCAATCCGCGCTCGCAATTCCGCATGTGGACGGAAAATCGCCGTCATGCAGCCGTGGTCTGCCGGTGTTCATCCATGTTCTTTCAAATGTGGAGACAAGCCTGTTGGCTCTTGCCTTTCGCACCGCTCATCGTTCTCTCAGGCCCTCATCTACCCCCTTGCAGGACACCACCCCATGGCAACTCCCATGCATCACCGGATTCCTTGTTTCGTCACCATCCTCCTGATTGCCGTTGCGCCATTCCTTTCCGCGGAACCCCTCCACGAAGTCGTGCAAGGCTGGCCGACGCTTCCGGAGGACCACGTGCTCGGCCTGTGCGCCGGCGTCGGCGTGGATTCGCACAACCACGTCTTCGTCTTCCACCGCCGCGAGCGGGCGTGGAGCACTCCGTTCCCGACGGAGCCGATCGCCGCCACGACCGTGAGCGTGATTGACGGGAAGAGCGGCAAGCTGATCACGTCGTGGGGCGCGGGGCAGTTCATCATGCCGCACGGCCTCACGATCGATCACGAGGACAATGTGTGGCTCACCGATGTCGGGCTGCATCAGGTTTTCAAATTCACGCACGACGGCAAACTCCTGCTCACCCTCGGCGAACACACGAAGCCCGGCGACGATCACGCGCACTTCAATCTTCCGACCGACGTGGCCGTGCTGCCCGACGGCTCGTTCTACGTGAGCGACGGCTACAAAAACACGCGCGTCGTGAAATTCACCGCGGACGGGCGCTACGAATTCGAATGGGGCGGCCAGGGCGACGGGCCCGGGCAGTTCAATCTCCCGCATGGCATTGCCGTGGATGCGAAGGGCCGCGTCTTCGTCTGCGACCGCACGAATTCGCGCCTGCAGGTCTTCGATGCCCGCGGCAAATTTCTCACGCAATGGAAAGGCCCGCACATTGGCCGCCCGTACGGAGTGGCCGTCGGGCCGGACGGCCACATCTTCACCGTGGACGGCGGCGATCCCACAGCCGAACCCGCGCAGCGCGGCAAGGCCGTCGAACTCGATTCCGATGGCCGCGTCCTCGCCACCTTCGGATCGCCGGGCAAAAGGCCGGGGCAATTCCAGACCGGACACGATATCGCAGTCGGACCCGACGGCGCTGTTTACGTCGCTGACAGCGGAGGCAAACGGGTGCAAAAATTCGCGGTGAAGCCGACCTCACCCTCACTCAAAAACAATGACTGACCGATACGCCAAATCCCGCGAACTCTTCGAGCGCGCGCAGCACAGCATCGCCGGAGGCGTGAACAGCGGCATCCGCAAAATGGAGCAGCCCGTGCCGCTCTACTTCGCACGCGGCGACGGCCCGCGCGTGTGGGATGTGGATGGCAACGAATACATTGATTTCCAAATCGGCCAGGGCGCGCTGCTCTACGGCCACGCGCCGCGCGGCATGGCCGACGCCATCGCGGCGCAGGCGCGACTCGGCACGCACTGGGCCGCGCAATCGGAACTGGAGATCGAGGTCGCCGAGCGGCTGCAGGCGATGATCCCGTCCGCGGAACTCGTGCGCTTCAACAACTCCGCGACCGAATCCGTGCTCGCGGCGCTGCGTCTTGCGCGCGGCCACACGGGCAGGCCGCTCGTGCTGAAATTCGAGGGCCACTACCACGGCTGGGCGGATGAAGGGCTCGTCGGCTTTGCGCCGCCGCCGGACAAGTGGGGCGACGACGAAGCGCCGACCCGCCTGCACCCGAGCGCGGGCGTCATTCCCGAAGTGCTGGAGAAATTTGTCGTCGCGCGCTGGAATGATCCTGAGCACCTGCGCCGCCACGTCGCGGAATTTTCCGGGCAGATCGCGGCGATCATTTTCGAGCCCGTGCTGTGCAACACCGGCTGCATGGAGCCCGTGCCCGGCATGATCGAGACGATCCGCGACATCTGCGACCGCGAGGGAATGCTGATGATCGCCGACGAGACGATCACCGGATTCCGCTTCGGCCCCGGCGGCGCGCAGAGGCATCTCGGCTTCTCGCCCGACCTCACGATCCTCGGCAAGGCGATCGGCGGAGGCGTGCCCTTTGCCGCGATCGCGGGGAAGAAGACTGCGATGAGCAAAATCATCGAAGGCACAGTCGTCCACGCGGGCACGCTGAATGGAAACCCGCTCTGCCTCGCTGCAAGCAAGTGGTGCCTCGACTCCATCGCAGCGCTCGG
>JBDSAR010000307.1:0-6335 GCA_039922035.1 Chthoniobacteraceae bacterium | reverse complement strand
TCCGCGTAGCACACCACGCAGTCGGGGAGATTGTCGGGATCGATCTTGCCCCAGCTCACCGCCTCGGCGGGCGTCGCGCCGCTCAGGCCGCCGGTGTCGGGGCGCGCGTCGGTGCATTGCAGGAAGTAATCGTGACCGCGCTCCTCAATGCCCATGACCTCCTGGATCTGCGGCTCCGTTTGCAGCATGAAATTTTTCGGCGACCCTCCGCCGAGGATGAACACCGACGACTTTTCGCCCGACGACTTCGCCGCATACACGATCGCCGCTGTCTGGTTCACGTCGCGGTTCACGTCCATGAGCAGCTTCGAATCGCGCAGCGCCATCGCGGCGACGTTCATGCCGATGCTCGAATCGCCCGGCGAGGAAGTGAAAATCGGGACGCCATACTGATACGCCGCCGCGAGCATGCTCGTCTCCTTGATCCCGAGCTTCTTCTCGCGAGCCGTCACGTATTTCCCGAGCAGGTAATGAAATTCATCCGTCGCCATTGTGCGCTGGAATTCCGGCCCCTGGATCACTTCGCGCACAAACGCGTCCGTATCCAGCAGCACGTCGTAGTCGAACAGCACGTCGTAAATCCGGATGATGCCCTCCTTGCGCAGCGTCACGTCATCGAGGAACGGCGAGCCCGCATACATCTTCATGCCGAGCCCGTAGTGCATATCGTGATAGAGATTCGCACCGGTCGAAATGATCCAATCCACAAAGCCCGCCTTCATCAGCGGAATAATCGCCGCCTTGCCCAGCCCCGCTGGCGTGAGCGCGCCCGTGAGCGACATGCCCACGGTGCCGTTGCCCGCGATCATCTTCTGCGTGAAAAGACGGCACGCCTCGGCGAGACGTCCGCCATTGTAGGCTTTGAAGGAGTTGTCCACGAGGTCCGTGACCTTCCATCCCTTGCCGATGGACGAGGGGAGCAAACGCGGGAATTTTTTGTTCAGTGACATCGCCCTGCCGTCTAGGGCGGCGAAGCGAGCGGGTCAATCGCGCGCCCGCGCAAACGCTGCGATTTAGCGCGGAAATTTGCGCTCCTGCGAAGGGCGGGTGACTACCGCTCGTTCCAGTAAATCTTCACGTTCTTCGTCGCGCGTCCTGCTGCGACGATGTCGAGCTTCCCGTCGCCGTCGAGATCCGCGAGCACGAGGTCTTCGCAGGCCATCGTATTGTCATCAATGAGGTGCTGCGTCCATTTTTCGCCCTGCTCATCCGGCACAAACATCTTGATGCCGACTTTCGCGCCTTTCTTATTCATCGCGCGCCAGCCGACGACGATTTGATCCCGTCCGAGTCTGAGCACGTCGCCGCAGGCGAGCGCGTGGCCGTCTTCGAGTGTGGAATCGAGCACGGTGCGAGCCGGGCCGGGCATTCCGGCTTGCAGGGGAGTCTGCGGATAAATCGCGAGTTCGTTCCCGTGCATCGGCTCGATGGTCGCGAGGAAAAGCTTGCTCGGCGAAAGCCAACCCGCGCGCAGTTCGCCCATCCCTTTGAGCGGCGGCGAATATTTCCGGTGATCGATCTCATGGCGGAAGCCGCCGAGTTCGGCTTTCGCTTCTCCGAGAGTCAGCCCTTCCTTGCCGCCAATCATGATTGCCTCGAACGGCTTATTCTTCGGGTCGGGCATCACGTCGAGATTGTGCGTCGCGTGCATGTCGTCGCTCAGAATCTCGGACTTCCACCCCTCGCGCGGATTCGCCGGCTTCTGATATGCGATTACCTTCACGCCCGCGCCTTCGCCGTTCTTGTTGCCGCGTCCGTGCAGCGGGACAACGACGAGATCATAGCGCGGCTTGCTGTGCTCGGCGTTGCCGCGGCGCACCCACTTCATCCGGTGCGTCGTCGGCTCGACGTTTGGAAATTTCACCGCCTCCCATTTCTGCGTCCGGTCCGCGGGCGGGATGAGGTAAAAGACTGCGCCACTATTCACCGTGTCGCCGGGATTCCACTCCGCGCCGACGGCGATTTCGCATTTGCCGTCGCCGTCAATGTCCCGTGCGGCGATGCACACGTTGTCCTTCTCGGTGAGGTTCTCCGCGAGGATGAACTTGTCCCAAGCCACGCCGCGCTTGCCGGGATTGCGGTACCACACGAACTGCTTTTTGTCCGCGAGCAGCACGTCCGGCTTCCCGTCGCCATCCACATCCGCGACGGCGGCACCGTAGCCGATTTCGATTTTGGTATCGAGATCCTGCGCGGTGAATTTCGGTTCTGGCGGTGCCGCTAATGCAACGGTGGCGGTGAGTGCGAGAACGGAGGGAAGCGTCTTCATGCGCGCAATGATGCATCGCGCCGCACGAATGCCAAGCGTCGCGACTTACTGTTCCGCGCCCTGCGTTTCCGCAGCCGCCTTTGGCCGGTAAAACACCGCGACATTCCCCACCTGCGCCACCAGCGTGCTCGCCGTCTTCTCCGCGATTTGCGGCGCGAGGTCGTGTTTCTGATTCTTGAAATCGCTGAACTTCATTTTCACCAGCTCATGCCGCGTAAGTGCGGCATCCATGCTGCGCACGAACGCTTCGCTCAGGCCCGCGTGCCCGAGTTTCACGACAGGTTCGAGCAACTGCGCCTTCGCCTTCAGTGCGCGCTTCTCGGCGTTGCTCAATTCGTGTGCGGGTGTGGTCATGCGCGGAGATTGCACCGGAATTTCAAATTAGGAAACCATGAAGCCGGGAAAGCAGCGCGGCACCCTTTTCGGACGAGCGCCAACAAAGTAGTCCCGAGCTTCAGCTCGCCCTCGGCGTCCCTGCGCGTGCGATCCCCGGGAAAGGTGGCGCTTCCTCTTCTCAAAGCGTCTTGGCGCGCTGAAGCGCGGGACTACTTTGCGTCTTCGCGCCTTTGCGCGAACCATCTCCGGCGACGCTCAGATGTATTGCACCAATTCCTCCGCGCAGTAGCGCACCTTGATGGCCGCCGCGTATTTGTCATCCGCGGCGCGGTAGCCCGCTGCGCAGGCGACGACGGTCGCAAACTCCGACCCTTCCAGACCGAGGATTTTGTCGTAGTCCGCCGCTGAGATGCCTTCCATCGGGCAGGTATCCACCC
Source organism: Chthoniobacteraceae bacterium (assembly GCA_039922035.1). Lineage (GTDB taxonomy): Bacteria > Verrucomicrobiota > Verrucomicrobiia > Chthoniobacterales > Chthoniobacteraceae > SXWH01. The sequence goes on along the minus strand of JBDSAR010000307.1, from coordinate 3,293 downwards.
CGATGAGTGCGGCGCTCGTCATGAAGTTTCCCAGCGCGATATACACTTGGCGGATCGCCCACTCGCGCGCCCAGCCTTCCTTCGCGGCCTTGTCCACAAAGCCCACCATGATGTCCCGGTAGCCCTTCAGCGCTTCCACCGTCCCGCCGCGCACGGCGACGGTGCTCTCGATGAGATGATCCACGTCCTTCACCGCCACAGCCCTGCGCGCGGCGAAGACGACGTGATGCGAGCAATCCGCGGGCTGCGTCTGATTCCACGAAACGGGCACGAGCTTCTGCTTCACCGCAGCATCCGTGATCACGATGAATTTCCACGGCTGCAATCCGAACGACGACGGCGTGAGGATGAGCGCCTTCTCCAGCGCAGCCCATAGCTCCGGTGCGATTTTCTTCGTCGCGTCGAATTTTTTCGATGCGCAGCGCCAGTTGAGTTGGGCGAGCAGTGTGTCGGGATTCAAAGTGTTCACGCCGCGAGCTACGCGCAAAGCAGACTGCCGGACTAGAAAAATCACGGTGTGCCGGAACTTCACTTTCACTGCGCGCTCACTCAGTCTCCGCACATGTCCCCCGCCGAACGATACTCCCGCATCCGCGAATGCGCTGTTATGTGCGAGGGCACGGCGGCGGATGCGCGCGAGTGGTCGGAGCAAGAGGTGCAGGCGCTGTGGTTCGCGGGCAGCTTCGGGAAAAATTTCATGACCATGGACGGTCGTGCGGTGAGCGTCGTGCAGTTCGGCGTGTGGAACCGCGAGGCCGGGCCGGATTTTGCGGAGGCGGCGGTTTCATTCGATGGCGGCAAGGCGCGGCGCGGCAGCATCGAACTCGACATGGAAGCCGCCGACTGGGAGCGCCACGGCCACGCGACGAACACTGACTACGACGGCGTCGTGCTGCACGTCTTCACGCAGCGTGGGCCGCGCGAGTTCTTCACCCGTACCTCGCAGCACAGCTCCGTGCCGCAGGTGCAGCTCGACCTGCGCGCCATCGAGGAACCGCCGAATCCGCAGCCCGATGCGAAACCCGGACGTTGCGTCGCACCGCTGCGAGCGTTGCCGCTGGAAAAAGTGCGCGAGGTGCTGCTCGGCGCGGCGCAGTTCCGCATGAAGCGGAAATCCGCCGCACTCGCACGGCTTGCCGAACTGCACGGCCCGGACGAATCGCTCTACCAGGCGCTCGCGACGACGCTCGGCTACAAGGCCAACAAGCTGCCCTTCACGCTGCTCGCCCAGCGCCTGCCGCTGAAGCTGCTGCGTGCCGCGAAGGACTCGGCGACCGCGTTGCTCTTCGGCGTCGCGGGCTTTCTCGACCAGCGCGAACTCGCGCCGTTTGACTCGCCGACGCGCGCATTTCTCCGCGGCCTGTGGGAGCAATGGTGGCCGCGCCGGGCGGAGTTCGAGCGCCTCGCGCTGCCGTGTGCACTTTGGAAAATGAGCGGGCAGCGACCGATGAATCACCCGCAGCGCAGGCTCGCGGCGCTCGCGCAGATCGTCCGGCACTGGCCGCGCGTCCGCGCGCTGCGCGATGCGTGTGTGCCGGAGGCGACGGCGGAATTCTTCGACGGCCTGCGCGACGAATACTGGGAGCACCATTACACGGTGACCTCGAAGCCCTCGGCCAAACGCATGGCACTCATCGGCGAATCGCGCGTGACCGAGATGCTCGCGAATGTCTTCTTTCCCCTCGGCATCGCAGCGGACCCGGCGCGCTGGACGGAGTTCGTGCAACTGCCTGCGCCGCTGGGCAACCGCCGCACGGAGACAGCGGCGCTGCGCCTTTTCGGAAACGCGCCGCCGGATGCGAAGTTCCTCCGCAGCGCCGCAATCCAGCAGGGCCTGCTGCAAATCTACGAGGACTTCTGCCAGCGCGACGCCAGCGATTGCGAGCAGTGCCTCTTTCCTCGGCAGCTTGCGAAGTGGTAGCGTCGCGCGATGACCCCCGCCGAATTCCAAACTTGGAAAGCCGAACGCCTGCGCATGCTCGGGCTGCGTGCGGATGATTTCGAGGAGACGTTCAGCCGCAGCAGCGGGCCGGGCGGGCAGAACGTAAACAAGGTCTCGACTCAGGTGACGCTGAATCACAAGCCGACTGGCAGCGCCGTGAGCGTGCAGGACACGCGCTCGCAGGCGACGAACCGCGTCATCGCATGGGAGCGCCTGCTCGACGCGATGGCCTCCGCCGAGCAGGAGGCGCGCGCCGCGAAGAAGCACGAGCGGGAAAAGAAGCGCCGGCAAAATGCAAAGCGTCCGTGGGGTGTGAAGCAGCGGATGCTCGACTCGAAAAAAAAGCGCGGCGCCGTGAAGAAACTCCGTGCGCGCGACTTTTGATCCACGCGAGATGCGTTCGCGTTTTTTGCCTTTTCGTCGGCTCGTGCTCGCGGTGTTGCTGTCGGGTGCAGCGCGCATTTTCGCCGCGGACGCCGCACCCGCGCGCGCGACGGAGATGAGCTTCCTCGACAACGGCAATATCCGTCTCGGTGTGGATCTGAAACTCGGCGGCGCGATCACGTGGCTCTCGCGCAGCGGTGGCGTGAATGTGGTAAACAGTCACGACTTTGGCCGGCAGATTCAGCTCTCGTTTTTCTCCGGCCCCGTGCCGTTTGCCGTCGGTAAAAATCAGCCGGCGCAGCACTGGCGGCACATCGGCTGGAATCCGATCCAGGCCGGCGATGATTTTGGAAACACTTCGCGCGTGATCGAGCACCGGAACGATGGACGGAGTATCTACGTGAAGCTCGTGCCGCTCCAGTGGCCGCTGCGGAAGATTGAGGGCGAGTGCATTTGCGAGAGCTGGCTGGAGCTTGTGGGCAATGCGGTGCGCGCGCGTGTGCGACTCACGAACGCGCGCAGCGACAGAACGCAGTACGCGGCGCGCGATCAGGAACTGCCCGCGGCGTATTTCAACGCGCCGTTCCGCCAGCTTGTGAGTTACACGGGCGACCGGCCATTCACGGGCGAAAAGATTTCGCAGCTTCCGACGAAGGGCACGGTCGCCGGGATGTGGGCTGGTTGGACCGCGACCGAGCACTGGAGCGCGTGGCTGAACGACGATGGCTGGGGAATCGGCGTGTGGAATCCCGGCACGACGGCGATGATCGGCGGCTTCTCCGGCAAGCCAGGTGTGGGCGGCGCACTCGACGCACCGACGGCCTACATCGCACCGAAGCGCATGGAGATTCTCGATGCGGACATCACGTATGAATTCCGCTACGCGCTCGTCGTCGGCACCGTGGAGGAAATCCGAAAGTTCGCCGCGGAGCAGCCGGGCGCGCGCAAGCTGCCCGCGTGGGAATTC